>JAOPZL010000247.1 GCA_025964175.1 Solirubrobacterales bacterium | reverse complement strand
CCGGAGCACAACCTCACCGACAAGCAGATCGAGTTCGCGCAGACGATCAACACGGCGGGCAACGACCTGCTCATGCTGATCTCCGACATCCTCGACCTGTCCAAGGTCGAGGCCGGCAAGATGGAGGTCAACCCCGGCCACGTCCCGATGGCCGACGTCGCCACCGACGTCGAGCGCGCGTTCCGCCCGCTGGCCGACGAGAAGGACCTGGTCTTCGAGATCACCGTCGGCGACGGTGCCCCGGCGGCGCTGCTGACCGACGAGCAGCGCCTGCAGCAGATCCTGCGCAACCTCCTCTCCAACGCGTTCAAGTTCACCGCGTCGGGATCGGTCGCGCTGCAGATCGAGGCCACGGACGAGATCGGCTTCGACGGCACGCCGTACGCGGTCGCCTTCGCCGTGACCGACACCGGCATCGGCATCCCGGCCGACAAGGTGCGCCTGATCTTCGAGGCCTTCCAGCAGGCCGACGGCACGACCAGCCGCCGCTACGGCGGCACCGGCCTGGGCCTGTCGATCAGCCGCGAGATCGCCCGCCTGCTCGGGGGCGAGATCCGGGTGCGCAGCGCCGAGGGCGAGGGCACCACGTTTACGCTGCTGATGCCGGTCGCCTACGAGCCCGCCGCGGCCAGGCCGGAGGTCCAGACCGTCCGTGAGCTGCCCGCCGGCGACGCGCCGTCCGCCGTCGAGGACGGGGAGCCGGCCGTCCCGCCGTCGGCGTCGCTGCCCGGCGCCGACGACCGCGGCCGGATCGCCCTGGGCGACCGGGTGGTGCTCATCGTGGGCGGCCAGCAGGAGGCCGAGCAGACGCTGGAGGCCGCGCGCGAGCGCGACCTGCGCGGGCTCGTCGCCGTCGGCGGCCCCGCCGGCCTGGCGCTCGCGCACGAGCACTCGCCCGACGCGATCGTGCTCGCCCTCTCCACGGGGGAGGCGGCGCTGCTGCTGGACCAGCTCAAGCACCTGCCCAAGCTGCGCCACATCCCCGTCTGCGTGATCGGCGAGCCCGACGCGCGCCACGCGGCTCTGCGTGGCGGCGCGGCGCGCTTCCTCGAGCGCCCCGCCGGCCCGGAGGCGATCGGCGCGCTCCTGGACGACGTCGTCGCGCTGCTGGACCGCACGACCAAGCGGGTGCTCCTCGTCGAGGACGACGACGTGGCGCGCCGCTCGGTCGCCGAGCTGATCGGGGGCGACGACGTCGACGTCACCGGCGTGGACTCCACCGAGGCGGCGCTCGCCGCGCTGGGGGACGGCACCTTCGACTGCGTGGTGCTCGACCTCAAGCTGCCGCGCTCGACGGGCTTCGAGCTGCTGGAGCGCATCAAGGGCGACGCCCGCCACCGCGACGTGCCGGTCATCATCCACACCGGCAAGGCGCTGACCCGGCGCGAGGAGACCCGGCTGAAGCGCTTCGCCGATGCGATCGTCGTCAAGGACGCGGGCTCGCCGGAGCGGCTGCTCGACGAGACCGCGCTGTACCTGCACCGCGCGACCAGCGAGCTGCCCGCCGACCGCCGGCGGATGCTCGAAGGGCTCCACCAGGCCGACTCGGTCCTGCACGGGCGCAAGGTGCTGATCGTCGACGACGACGTGCGCAACGTCTTCGCGCTGACCAGCGTCCTGGAGAGCCGGGGGATGGAGGTCGTCTTCGCCGAGAACGGACGCGAGGGCATCGAGGTGCTGGCGGCCAACGACGACGTCGCCCTGATCCTGATGGACCTGATGATGCCCGAGATGGACGGCTACGAGGCGATGGCGGCGGTCCGCGCGCGGCCCGAGCACCAGAGCCTGCCGATCATCGCCCTGACCGCCAAGGCCATGCAGGGCGATCGCGAGCGGTCGATTGCGGCGGGCGCGTCGGACTACATCACCAAGCCGGTCGACCCCGATCAGCTGCTGTCGCTCATGCGCGTGTGGCTGTACCGGTAGCGGCGACGGAGCACGCGATGTCGTCGTCGGAGTCATCGGTCGAGGAGCTGGAGCTGGAGCTCCTGCTGGAGGCGCTCTACCGCCGCCACGGATTGGACTTCCGCGGCTACGCGATGGCGTCGCTGCGCCGGCGCGTCTGGCGGCGGGTGCAGCTCGACGGGCTCGCCACGATCACCGCGCTGACCGACCGGCTCCTGCACCATCCCGACGTGCTCGAGCGGCTGCTGGCCGACCTGTCGATCAACGTCACGGAGATGTTCCGCGACCCGGGCTTCCACCGGGCCCTGCGCGAGAAGGTGCTGCCGCTGCTGCGCACCTATCCGTTCGTGCGGGTGTGGAATGCGGGCTGCTCGACGGGCGAGGAGGCCTACTCGATGGCGATCGCGCTGCAGGAGGCCGGCCTGCTGGACCGCTCGCGGATCTACGCCACCGACATGAACGAGGGGGCGCTCGCACGCGCCCGCACCGGCACGGTGCCGCTGGCGAGCATGCAGTCCTACACCGAGAACTACCAGCGTGCCGGGGGGACGCGCGGCTTCTCCGAGTACTACGAGGTCCAGGGCGACATGGCGGTGTTCGACCCGGCGCTGACGCGCAACATCGTCTTCGCACAGCACAACCTCGCCACCGACCGCTCGTTCAACGAGTTCCACGTCATCGTGTGCCGCAACGTGATGATCTACTTCGGTCGCGACCTGCAGCGCCGCGTCCACCAGCTGTTCCTCGACAGCCTGGTGCCCCTGGGCCTCCTCGGACTGGGACGCAAGGAGACGATCCAGCCGCCGGAGCTGGCCGCGTCCTACGAGCCGCTGGAGTCCGCCGAGAAGCTGTACCGGCGGCGGTCGTGATGATCGATCTCGTCGCGATCGGCGCGTCGTGGGGCGGGCTGCGCGCCATCAGCACGGTCCTTCGCGCCCTGCCGTCCACGTTCGCCGCCGCGGTCGTCGTCGTGCAGCACCGCGCCGCGACCGACAGCATGCTCGCGCCGCTGCTGGACCGCGCCGGCGCGCTGCCGGTGCGCGACGCCGACGACAAGGACCCGCTGCGCGCGGGCGAGGTCCTGGTCGCGCCGGCCGACTACCACCTCCTCGTCGACGGCGATGCCGTCGCCCTCAGCGTCGACGCCCCTGTGCGCTTCAGCCGCCCCTCCATCGACGTGCTGTTCGAGACGGCGGCCCAGGCCCGCGGCGACCGGGTGGTCGCGGTGGTGCTGACGGGCTCCAACGCCGACGGCGCCGCCGGCCTGATGACGGTGCGCCGCCACGGCGGGATCGCCCTCGTCCAGGAGCCGGCCGATGCGGAGCGCCCGGAGATGCCGAGCGCCGCGCTGCGCGCCTGCCCCGGCGCGCAGGTCCGTCCGCTGGCGGCCATCGGCCCCGAGCTCGTGCGCATCTGCGGGCCGACCGCATGAGCGCATCGCGCCCGACCGTCCTGCTCGTCGACGACCGCCGCGAGAACCTCGTGGCGCTGGAGGCGACGCTGGCGACGCTGGAGTGCGAGCTGATCAGCGCCAGCTCCGGCGCCGACGCCTTGCGCCATCTGCTCGACGGCGACTTCGCCGCGATCGTGCTCGACGTCCAGATGCCCGAGCTCGACGGCTTCGAGACCGCCGAGTACATCAAGCGCCGCCAGCGCACGCGCAACATCCCCATCATCTTCGTCACGGCCATCTCCAAGGAGGAGCACCACGTCTTCCGCGGCTACGAGGCCGGCGCCGTCGACTACCTCTTCAAGCCGTACGAGCCCGAGTTGCTGCGCGCGAAGGTCTCCGTCTTCGTCGACCTGTGGCGGGCCGGCCGGGCGCTGCGCGAGAGCGAGGCGCTGCAGCGCGCGACGTTCGACTGCGCCCCGATCGGCATGGCCCGCGTGGACCCCGACGGGCGCGTGACCGCGGTCAACCGCGCGCTGGGCCAGACGCTGGGGCGTGAGCCCGACGACCTCGTCGGACGCGCGCTGGACGACCTCGTCCACCCGCCCGACCGCCGCATCGACGACGCGCAACGCGCCGAGCTGCTGAGCGGGGCCCAGGCCAGCTACGAGATCGAGAAGCGGCTGCTGGACGGGAGCGGGCGGCGGCTGCCCGCCCTGCTGAGCATGTCCGTCGCCCGCGACGACGACTCCGAGATCGAGCCGACGCTGCTCGTGCAGGTGCAGGACCTCAGCGAGCGCCAGCGCGCGCAGCGGGCGCGGGAGCTGCTGATCCGCGAGCAGGCCGCCCGCGTCCAGGCCGAGGCCGTCAGCCAGCGGCTGGAGGCGCTGCAGCGGGTCACCGACGTCGCGCTCGCGCCGCTGCCCCTGGACGAGCTGCTGCGCGAACTGCTGGCCCGCATCGCCGAGGTGCTGAACGTCGACCGCGCCGCGATGGTGCTGCGCGAGGACGACCCCGGCGGGTACGTGCTCGTGCACGGCGCCAAGGGGGTCGAGCCCGTGGCGGTGCGCCGAACGGCGTTCGAGCCGGCCGCCGGCGGCCTCGTCTCGCACGTCACCCGCACCGGCGAGCCGCTGATCGTCGACGAGCTGGCCCAGCAGCCGCGGCTGGCCGCCGACCTCGACGGTGAGCCGGCGACGTCGGTGCTCGCCGTCCCGCTGCTGCTCGAGGGATCGGTGATGGGCGCGCTGATCGTCTCCACGCTGTTCGCGCGCTCGTTCTCGGCCGCCGACGCCAGCCTCCTGCAGCTCGCCGCCGACCGGGCGGCGCTGGCGATCGAGCGCGCGCGGCTGTTCGAGCGCGCGCATGACATCGCCCAGGGCCTGCAGAACGCGCTGCTGCCCGAGCGCCTGCCCGCCGTCGCGGGCCTGCGGCTCGCCGCGCGCTACCTGCCCGGCGGCGCGGGCGCCGAGGTCGGCGGCGATTGGTACGACGCGCTGACGTTGCCCGACGGACGCCTGGTCCTGGTCATGGGCGACGTCGCCGGGCGCGGGGTGTTGGCGGCCGCCGCGATGGGGCAGCTGCGCAGCGCGCTGCGCGCGTACGCGCTGGAGGACATCGGCCCAGGCGAGGTGCTCACGCGCCTGAACCGCTTCCAGCTGCTCCTGGACCCCGAGGCGATGGCCACCGTCGTGCTGCTCGAGCTCGATCCGCGCGACGGCTCCATCCGCTACGCCAACGCGGGCCATCCGCCGCCCATCGTCGTGGGCCCCGGCGGCGAGGGGCACTTCCTGGAGGACGCCCGCAGCGCACCGCTGGGGGCGCTGGAGGACGCGACGTTCCGCGAGGGGCGAGCGGAGCTGGGGGCGGGCGCGACGGTCGTGCTCTACACCGACGGGCTCGTCGAGCGCCGCGGCCAATCGCTGGACGAGGGCTTCGAGCGGCTGCGCCGCGCGGTGCTCGTCGGCGATATCGACCCCGAGGAGCTGTGCGAGGCGATCCTCAAGGGGGCGCTTGGCGGGACGGCCTGCGAGGACGACGTGACGTTCATCGTCGCCAACTGCCCCCAGACGCTGGGGGCGCGGGTCGCGCTGGCCCTCCCCGGCGACGCCCTCGGGCTGGCGACGCTGCGCACCACGCTACGCCGCTGGTTGGACGAGCAGCGCACGGACGTCGCGATCGCCGCCGACGTGACGATGGCGACCAACGAGGCCGTGCAGAACGCCATCGAGCACGCGCATCGTCTCGATCGCCAGCCGTTCGAGGTCGAGCTCGCGCGCGCCGACGGCGAGCTGGTCGTCAGCGTCCGCGACCACGGTCGCTGGCAGGCGGGGAGCCACGGCGATCGCGGCCGCGGCCTCCCGCTCATGCGGGCGCTGATGGACGAGGTGAACGTCGACCAGGGCCCGGCCGGCACCACCGTGACGATGCGACGTCGCCTGGCCGCCTGACCGGGACGACGTAGGTCGGCCGCCCAGCTGCCCAGGAGGTTCAGGCCTCCGCGGACCTCGCTCTGGGTCGAGAGCTCACCGACCAGGTTCGATAGCGCCCGATCGTAGGGGTCGCGGCCCGCGGCAGAGCGGAGGATGGCCACCTGAACAAGCGCCATCCCGAGCAGTCAGACCGCTAGGCTCTCGCTGTTAGGCACTCGAACTGCTCGGTTACGTGCGCATCCTGAGCGTTCTTGAGGCTCGGGAGCGTCCGGCGGAGTTCACTGAGCTGCTGCAAAGCCCACGTTTTCGTGGACTCTGCATGACGCGAGTGTACTCCTCGGGATCGGGGGTTTTGCCTCCGATCCCGAGCGCGAACTGGCGAGGCGGGCTGCTGCAGATATGTCCTCGGCGACCGTGTCGGGCATCCTAGCCAGGACGTCCACGTACCGATCGCACACCAGTCGGCGCTCGCCGGTGTGCTGCTGGCAGCCCAGGTCGTGGCCGACGCAGTCGGCGCTGGCCCTCTCGAAAGTGCGGTGGCACGGATCAACGTGATGCGGCGGATCGGGCAGGAGCTACGGCAGGTCGTACGGAAGGATGCCCGAGGGATCTGTGTATGCCAAGACCCGGTCTACCGGGCTGCGTATGACCACAAGTGGAGCGGACTCATCGACGCGGCGACGACGCGGTGAGCATCGGCGACTTGGGTGGGCAACCGGACGCCGGCTTGTAAACAAGCGGGCCGTTCCGATGGCGGTCCGAAGTGCGGTGTTGCAGCTCACATTTGTAGGCCTCGCGCGCGCCAAGGTCGACGGGCCACTGCCGGACCAGACGCACCCTGAAACAAGGCCATGAGGCAGATGTCCACCCCGCCGTAGCCCCGCCACGTGGCCTCGTCCGTCCGCGCCGAGTCCCCGCCGCGGCTCGGTTCCAGACGCATTCGCCTCGCCGACTGAGCGCACCCATCGGCCCGATCTACCCGAACCGCCAGAACCGCCAGAACCGCGCACGCAGTTGCACCGAGGGGTGCCGGCCCGGCTCGTCGAATGAAGTCATGTGCTGTCCATCGGCACGGTCGGGGGCGGGAACGGCAACCCGCACTACTACATCGGCAACGCCGCGCAGGGCAAGGAGGACTATCACTCCGGACGTGGCGAGTCGCGAGGAGCGGACGTACCTCCCAGCGATCCAGTTTCCGGCGCACGTGCAGCCTCCGGCACCCCAAGGACGAAGGCTGCCTCGAAGATGCGCAGGGATCGACTCCGGGGAACGCGCCATTCGGGTGGGTCCATCCTGGGCCCGATGGGTCCCTCCAACGAACGGGTGGAACGCAACGACGGGTCGGCGAACCGCCCGCCATGGCGCGGACCCGCGTCAACACGCGCGATCGCCGCAACAGCGACTGCAGGATGTCTGATGACTACTTCCATGGTAAGGAAAGGGTCATCGGTTCGAGTCCGATGGAGGCTTCGCATGAGCCTCGGCTCATGCATCGCCGGTGGGTCTGGGTCCAGGGGGCGCACCCGGTGCGTGAGGGACTTCTGTAGCCCCATCGAAGAGGATGCGGGCCTCATGCTCAGAGAACGCGGTTCGGACATCTGGTCCCGTATCCGGTACTACTGCCGTCGCCCGTGCCTTCGTCTCCCCGGCTACGCCGCGGTGGAAGATCGGCCGATGGGCCAATTGTGAGTCCCTGACGGGGGGCGGGAGTATGGGCGGTAGTGCGCAGCGGCGGCTTCGGCCCCCGCAGCCATCTTCGCGCAAGCAAGGAGGAGAGAAACGGATGCAAGCGGGAGCGAAGGCTCACAACGGCAACGGCAACGGCTCGCTGAATGGTTCGCGGAACGGTTCGCCCAGCGGTGATCCCAGCACGCAGGAGCTGCTGGACCTGATCGTCGAACACGCGTCACGGCCGATGGAGGAGGCGCAGGCCCTTCCTGCCGGCTACTACACGAGCGAGGGGCTCTACGAGCTCGAGGTCGAGCGGATCTTCAAGAAGGACTGGCTCTACGTCTGCCGGACCGACGAAGTCGAGAACCCCGGCGACTGGTACTCCGCGGAGATCGTCGGCGAGCCGATCATGCTCGTGCGCGGCAAGGACATGCAGATCCGGGCGATGTCGCGCGTCTGCCCGCACCGCTTCATGGACATCCTCAAGGTGGAGCGCGAGAACGGGCTCGACCACGGGAACAAGGACTCGTTCGTCTGCCCGTACCACTCCTGGGCGTTCAACACCGAGGGCGACCTCACGGGCGCGCCCCTGATGAACCGCAGCACGCTGTTCGAGCGCGAGAAGGACTCGTACTGCCTGAAGAACTTCGCGGTCGAGGTCTGGCAGGGCTTCGTCTTCGTGAACATGGATCCGGACGCCGAGCCGTTGGGCCCGCGCTTCGCCGAGATGGAGGAGGTGCTGGCGCCCTACCGCCTGGACGAGTGGAAGGTCGTCGAGCGCATCGACTGGCCCGACAGCCCGGTCACCTGGAAGCTGGCCATGGACAACGGCCGCGAGTGCTACCACCATCAGGGTGCGCACAGCGAGTCGATCGAGCCGCTGTGGCCGTCGCACCTGGTCGACGCGGACACGACGGACTCCGAGTACTTCTACTACCAGAAGATGTTCGTCGACCCCAAGGGCGCGATCGGCGAGGAGGACGGGCACTTCATCCAGCCCGTCGTGCTCCCGCCCCTCGACGGGCTGACCCCGTACCAGCGGTCGCACTCGCTGCTCGTCGGCCTCTACCCGACGATGTGGTTCTCGCCCGGCCCGGACGTCCTGCTGGTGGCGAAGTGGTGGCCGACCGGCCCGCAGTCGCACAAGTTCGACCTCGCGCTGTGCGTGCACCCCTCCCGCCTCGACCACCCGGACCTCGAGAAGGTCCGCGCCGAGACGAAGGAGTGGCTGCTGCAGATCCAGGAGGAGGACTTCCGGATGGTCAGCGGCATCCAGGAGATGCTCGGCTCCGACCATGCCCGGCGCGGCGGCGCGCTGTCGCATCTGGAGCGCCCGATGTGGACGTTCCAGAAGTACATGGCCAAGCGACTGGCCGGCGCCAACGCCTGATCCGACGACCGGACCTCGGAACATCCCGGCCGGCGATCGGGGCAGCTGCCTGCCCCGGTCGCCGGCCGGATGCGTCGATTCGGTCCTTCGCCATCCTTGCCCCTTCTGAAGCGACATCTCGAACAGGCCGCGGCCTTCCAGGCCCGCCGGCGCGGACGCCCCTCCCTCCACACGCTGGAGGTCGAGGCCGTCACGCCGCTGACCGACGACGCGGTCATGGTCACCTTCGCCGTCCCGGACCACCTCCGCGATGCCTACCGCTTCAAGCACGGTCAGCACGTCGCGATCGTGCACTCCGACGACGCCGGCGAGATCCGCCGCTCCTACTCGATCTGCGCCCCCGCCAGCAGCGAGGAGCTGCGCATCGCCGTCCGCCGGGTCCCCGGCGGCGCGTTCTCCGGCTACGCCACCGAGCAGCTGAAGGCCGGTGACAGCCTCCAGGTGATGACGCCGGCGGGCCGCTTCACCACCGAGCTGGACCCCGCCGCGGCACGGCACTACGGGGCGGTCGCCGGCGGCAGCGGCATCACCCCGATCCTCTCGATGGTGGCCACCATCCTCGAGGCCGAGCCGTCGAGCCGGGTCACGCTGCTCTACGCCAACCGCGGCCGCAGCTCGACGATGTTCCTGACCGAGCTCGAGGAGCTCCAGGCGCGCCACGGCGCGCGCCTGGCGATCCACCACCACTTCTCGCGCGAGGGCGAGACACCGCGGCGGCTGGACCGCGAAGGCGTGCACGCGTTCCTGGAGCACCATCTGCCGGCCGCGCAGGTCGACCAGTGGATCATGTGCGGGCCGTTGGGCCTGGTGGAGGACGCCGCGGAGGCGCTGCGCGAGCACGGCGTCGACGCGCAGCGCATCCACCAGGAGCTGTTCACGGCCGTGGGCACGGAGGCCGAGCACGACGCGCACGCCCGGCCGCTGGTGCACAGCGAGGTGACGATCCGCATCGACGGCGAGGAGACGCGCCTCGAGCTCTCCTCCCAAGGCGAGACGATCCTCGCGGCGGCGCTGCCGCTGAAGCCGGACCTGCCGTACTCCTGCTCGGACGGCGTGTGCGCGACCTGTCGCGCGAAGGTCGTCGAGGGCGAGGTGGAGATGGACCGCTGTTCGGCCCTGGACCGTGCCGAGCGCGACGCGGGCTACGTGCTCGCCTGCCAGGCGCACCCCCTCACCGAGCGCGTCGTGCTCGACTTCGACGCGTAGGCGGCGCGCGGCTAGGTCCCGTCGAGGGCCACCTGCGCCTCGGTGGAGAGCAGCAGGCCCTGCTGGATCGCGCGACCGACCGCGGCCGCGCGGGTCGGCACGTCGAGCTTCTCCAGGATGTGCTCGACGTGGGCCTTGACGGTGCGCGAGGTGATCCAGAGCTTGCTGGCGATCTCGGCGTTCGAGCAGCCGTCGACCAGGGCGGTGAGGACCTCGAGCTCGCGTTGCGTGAGGCCGTGGGGCCGGCCGACCTCGCGCGCGCAGAGGACGAGGATCTGGTCGCGACAGCGGAACGCGCGGCAGGCGTACCAGCCACCCGTCGACTTCGGCCACAGGAACCCGGTGGTCTGCAGGCCGTCGCCCAGCAGCCGGACGACCGCTTGGTCCAGCGTCCCCTCCGGGTCGAGCATGTCGGGGTCAGGCACGCCGCGCAGCGGGACCACGATGCCGTCCCCGAGCAGCCCGATCGCCACGGACTCGTCCGACAGCGTCGAGGCCAGCCAGCGGGCGGACTGCAGCGGGTCGATGACGTTCGCCAGCGTGGGCGCGACGTAGCCGACGACGGCGCAGGCCTCGTCGGACGGATGCCGGGCATCGCCATCGGAGATGTCCATGAAGCCGACGTACCGGCCGTCCGGGGTGGTCAGCGCGCTCAGCAGCCCCTCGACCAGCCCGGCCGGGCGGAAGTACTCCTGGACGCAGCGAAGGCTCAACGGGTCGACCGGCAGGTCGCGCTCGCGGACCGGCCATCCGCACCGCGGTATGCCGAACGGCTCGATCAGCTCGGCATGGAAGTCGCCGCTGTTGAGGTAGGCCACGAGCGGATCGGAGTACCCGCGGTTGGCGATCACGCGGCGACGGCCGGTGCCCGGCTCGACGTAGGAGACCATCGCCCCCTCGATCGGGATCAGCGTGCGCAGCTGATCGAGGATCTCCTCGGTGCGCTCGCTGACGGAGGCAGCCGACGAGGCCGTCGCGGAGATCCGCGAGATCGCAGCGAGTGCGCGCTCGCCGATCAGTGGGCTGAGTCTCGTGGTCAACACCCGCACGGTATCAGTGCCCACCAGGGGAGCCGCTGGGTAGGCGGCTCCCCTGTGGGATCTCCGGCGGAGGTCGTGACGGCGCGCGCGGCAGCCGTCAGCGCGCGTTCGGAATCAGGACGGCGCGCCCCTTGACGCGGCCGTTGTCGAGGTCGTCGAGCGCCTGGGCTGCGGCCTCGAGCGGGTACGTGCTGGTGTGGAGCTTCACCTTGCCATCCCCCACGAGGGCCATCAGCTCCGAGAAGTCGCCGTAGTTGCCCACGAGGTTGCCGGCGATCGTGACCTCCTTGAGGACCAGCGCCATCGTCGGAATGTCCAGCTCGCCGCCGTAGCCCACGACGAGATACGTGCCGCCCTGGCGCACGATCTCGATCGCCACGCCCGGCGTTCCGTTCTCGCCCACGAAGTCGAGCACGACGTCGGCGCCGAGGCCGCCGGTCGCGTGCAGCGTGCCCTCGATGGCCTCGTCGCCGCCGAGGACGACGTCGGCGCCCAGCTCCCGGGCCAGCTCCTGGCCGGTGGGCGAGGGGTCGATCGCCACGATCCGGGCCGGCGTCATGGCGCGCAGCAGCTGGATGCCGATGTGGCCCAGGCCCCCGACGCCGAGGACGGCGATCGTCTGGCCCGGCTGGAGGATGGCGACAGCCTTGCGGACCGCGCGATAGGCGGTCAGGCCGGCGTCGGCGTGCGGCGCCACGTCGGCGGGCGCCACGTCCTCGGGCAGCACGAGCAGCGAGCGGCCCGAGGTGCGCAGGTACTCGGCGTAGCCGCCGTCGGTGTTCACGCCGGGGAAGGTCGAGACCGAGCAGTACATGTCCTCGCCGTGCCGACAGCCCCAGCAGACGCCGCAGGTCCGCAGCGGGTGGACGATCACGGGGTCTCCGACCGCGACGTTGGTGACGTTGCGGCCGACCGCCTCGACCCACCCGGCGGTCTCGTGGCCCAGGGTGAAGGGCGGCTCCACCGGCATGATGTCGGCAAACCAGCCGTCGACGATGTGGAGATCGGTCCGGCAGACACCCGAGCCGCCGACGCGGACGATCACGTCGTCGTGGTCCTGGAGATCGGGCTGGGCGATCTCGTCGACCGAGGGGGCCTGCTTGTACCCATGCACCCGCACTGCCTTCATCCTGGCGCTCCTTGTCAAGCTCTGGAATCCGATGGTCGGAAATGACCACCGGCGCGGAAACCTCGCGCCGCCAGGCCGCGCCCGCAAGTGGCCGAACAGCCAATCTTCTCCGCCATGCCAGTTCGGCCGATCGGCCAATTGTCGCGGCATGCACTCCCTGGGAGAAATGCGCCGCAGCACGGCAGTTCCACTGAACAGGAGAAATGCATGGCAGCGCAGCGCGTGGACATCGCCGCTGGCGGTAGCGCGGACTGGAGCACCCCCGTCCGGATCGACGACTCGACGCTCCAGGCCTCGTATCAGGGGATCTTCATGGTGCGGCTCTCCGTCGACGGCGGCGAGTCGCATTACCTGAAGATGCGCATCGTCGGCGTCGACGAGATGGACAACGACGGCGAGGTCCCGTCGGGCTTCGGCGCCCTGGAGTTCCAGGATGCCGACGGCGACTACATCCGCGGCCGCACCGACTGGTTCCGGGCCGACGAGAAGGACCAGGGGAGCTGGACGTTCAACTCCGGCACCGGCAAGTGGGACGGGATCAGCGGCAAGGTCCCGATGCTGCTGACGTACATGGCGGATCCGCTCGACGCCGTGCTGCCGCCGCCCGGTGAGGTCCGCTTCGTGGGCTTCCTCGAGGGCTCCGGCGAGATCGACGTCCCCGGCCTGTCGGGCTGAGAACGGGCCCCTGCGTGCCGACGCCGGCCGGGTCCGGCGTCGGCGTGCTGGCGATCCCCGAAGCCTCAGCGCGCGGCGTCGAAGCGCATGCGCACGACGGTCGCTCCCGCCGCTGATCGCAGCTCGACGAGGTCGCAGAGCTGGTTGATCAACCACAGCCCCCGGCCGCCCGTCGCCGCGCTCGGCGGCGGCGTGCGCCCGAGGAGCGGATCGGCGATCGATCCCTGGTCGCGGACCTCGCAGATCAGCTCGCCGCCCTCGCGCCACAGGCGCAGGGTGCCGTCACCGCCGCCGTGGCGGACGGAGTTGGCCGCGGCCTCGTGAACGGCGAGGACCAGCTCCTCGACCCGGTCGGGCGCGAGCCCTTCCTCGGCCGCCCGTCGTCGCGCCAGCACTCGCGCCGCGTCGATCTCGCGGGGACCGAAGCCGAGGGTCTGGGAGTCCGGGGGCGGCAGCGGCAGGGGGTGGGCGAGGAGGTCGGCGGGATCCGGACAGGCGAAGGCGGGGCTGTGAGCCTGTCGGCCCTGCTCGCGTACCACCGGGTGGTTGCGCCGGGCGGCTTCCACGGTGGCCGGATCCAGGCTGCTCAGGTCGTAGGGGCAGACGAGCCAGAACGGGGTGTCGGGGGTGAACGCCACGTTGAGCAGCGCCTCGTGGTGGTCGCACTCCGTCAGCTCCGCCGCTGAGCGACCCTCCCAGGCCGGCTCTCCGATGCCGCGGGTGGGGCGGCCGCCGTGGCGATCGATGAACTCCCGCCACACGGCGATGATGCGGGCGGGGTTGCGCCCGGTGGTCGTCAGGTCGACGAGCTCGATCTGCCGCGCCTCGCCGCCGAGCTCCCGGCGCAGGTCCTGCAGGTGCGCGTGCGGCAGGGCGACGAGGACCGGCTCGTCGGTGGCGATGCCGTCCCGTGCGAACCCGGCCGCCCAGCGGATGAGCTCGCGCGGCCCGCGATAGAACAGCGCTTCGTGGTGGTAGACCGCGACGACGGGTGCGGTCAAGCGATCAGCTCCTCGGCCTCGGAGCCCGTGGACCGCACCCGGATGACGACGATGGCGATGTCATCGCTCAGCTGGGTCCCGGCGAACTCGCGCGCGGCGTCGACCAAGGCCCCGGCGAGCTCCTGCGGCGGTTTGCGCGACAGCCGGCCGACGGCCTCCAGGAGCCGCGCGGCGCCGAAGACCTCGCCGTCGCGGCGGGCCTCGACGAGGCCGTCGGTGTAGAGAATGAGCGCGTCGCCCGGCTGCAGCGTCAGCGCGGTCGTCGTCAGCCGCGGGCAGTCGGTCACGCCGAGCAGCGAGCCCTGGACCGCGCACTCGGCGACCGTCCCGTCCGCTCGACAGAGGATCGACGGCGGATGCCCGCCCGACGCCAGACGCACCGGCACGCTGCCGTCCGCACCCGCAGGCTCGACACGCGCGAAGACCGCGGTGATGAAGCGGTCGCTGTCGGAGCGCACGAGCTCGGTGTTCAGCGCGTCCAGCACCCGCGCCGGATCGTGGTGGAACACGGCGGCGTTGCGTACGGTGTAGCGGGTGAGGGTGGTGCGGGCCGCGGCCTCGGGGCCGATCCCGCACACGTCGCCCAGGACGATGCCCCAATGCTCGTCGGCCAGCGGGAAGACGTCGTAGAAGTCACCGCCGACGAGCTCGCGCCCCGGCTGGTAGTGCGAGCCGACCTCCAGCCCCGGCAGGTCGGGGAGCGCCGGGGGCAGCAGGCTCATCTGCAGCACGCGCGCCACGCGATCGCGGTCATCGAGCGCCACGCGCCGCGCCTCGGCGTCACGCTGTGCCGCGTCCAGGAGCCGGCGGTTGACGAGGGCCACCGCTGCGCTGGCCGCGATCGACACCGCGGCCTCCTCCGCGTCGACGTCGAACACCGCGACGTCGGGATGGCCGAAGAAGAGGCCGCCGGCCACCTCGCCGTCGGTCGTCCGCACCGGCACGGCCAGGTAGCTGCGCACCGGCAGGTGGCCGTCGGGCATGCCGTGGTAGGGGGCCATGTGCCCGTAACGCGGGTCCTTGGTGATGTCGTCGCTGCGCAGGATGGCGGCCCCGGTGAACGTCGCCGAGAAGATGTCCGTGGCACGCGGCATCGGGAACCGGCTGAACGCCTCGCGCGCGACGCCGGAGATCGTGTAGAGCGTGTACGGCTCCCCGCGGTCGTCCGGCACGTTGTAGAAGAACGCTCCGAAGGCCGCGCCGGTCAGCTCCCTCCCGGCGTCGGTCGCGAGCTGGACCATCTGCTCGAGGTCGGAGCTGGCCACGATCGCCCGGCCCATCTCCTCCAGCGCCGCCGCGCGCCGGCGCATCGACTCGGCCTCTCGGCGGGCCTGCCGCTCGGACCGCGCGAGCTGCTGCTCGGCCTCGCGGCGCTCGGTGAGGTCGCGGGTCACCTTGCCGAAGCCGACGAGCTCGCCGCGCTCGCAGCGCAGGGCGGTGATCACGACCTGGGCCCAGAAGCGGCTGCCGTCCTTGCGCAGCCGCCAGCCCTCGTCCAGGTAGCGCCCGTCCCGGCGCGCGGCCTCCAGCTCGGCCTCAGGATACGCCCGGGCGATGTCCGCGTCGGTGTAGAAGCAGGAAAAGTGCCGGCCGATGATCTCGTCGGCGGTGTATCCCTTGATCCGCTGCGCCCCGGGGTTCCAGGTCGAGATGCGGCCCTCGGGGTCGAGCAGGAAGATCGCGTAGTCCGTCTGCGCCTCGACGAGGAGCCGGAGCTGGTCCCGCGGATCGTGAGCCGTGGGCTTGGGGCGGTCGGAGTGCGGGCGCTGCACGCAGACACTGTACGTATCCGTGCGTCGCGCTTCGCCGTGGACCACGTGACGTGGACGGGAGTTCGCCCGGTCACCGCGGGACCGACCCCAGAACCGCGTAGGGCCCCGGAAAACCGGGGCCCTACGTTCAGGTGTCTGATTCAAAGTGGTCCATGTCCGGAGGAGAGAGGGGAGGACACAGACCGGTCATTCACCGACGGCTGTCACAGGGGTTATGGGTGACAACCAAGGAGAACTATACGAGACGTACCGCCTCGAGAGTGTGATACCGGTCACGCAAGCGGAGATGAGGGCTCCGCTTGCGGCAGACGCTACGAGCGCCCGCCGCGGCTGGAGCCCGAGCGGCCCGAGCCGGAGTCCGAGGCGCCGGCGCCGGACCCGCCGCGCGAGCGGTTGCGGGCGCGGGCCTTGCCGCCGCCCTGGCCACCGCCGCCGCCCTGTCCGCCACGGCCACCCTGTCCGCCACGGCCCTGGCCACCGCCGGAGCGGTTGGTGTCGGCGGGGCGGCTGGGTGCCGCGGAGGTCGAGTTGGAGCGGAAGCCCGACAGCTCGAACTCGCGCGTGAGCTTGAGGTCGGCGGCGATCTTCGCCATGTCCTTGGCCTGCTCGAGGCCGACGAACGTGATGCCGACGCCCGACTTCCCGGCGCGCGCGGTGCGGCCGACGCGGTGGACGTAGCCCTCGCGGTCGTCCGGCGGGTCGAACTGGATGACGTGCGAGATTCCGTTGATGTCGATGCCGCGGGCCGCGACGTCGGTCGCGACGAGCGTGTCGACCTCGCCGGCCTCGAAGCGGGCCAGCGCCTTCTCGCGCTGGCGCTGCGACTTGTCGCCGTGCATCGCGACGGCCTCGAAGCCCTCGCGGTTGAGGCGCTTGACGAGGCGGTCCGCGCCGCGCTTGGTGCGCACGAAGACGAGCGTGAGCTCGCGGTCGCTGCGCAGCTCGCGCATGAGGGCGCCGAGGCGGTCGTCGCGCTCGGCCCGCAGGAAGCGGTGCTCGATGTCGACGGGCTTGGCCTCGGCCGGCGTGAACTCGTGCAGGCGGGCGTCCTCGGTGTAGCGCTCGGCGATCTTGCCGGCCTCGCCGTCGAGGGTGGCCGAGAAGAACACGGTCTGGCGGCCGGCCGGGCACTTGGCGACGATGCGGTCGACGACAGGGCGGAAGCCCATGTCGAGCATGCGGTCGGCCTCGTCGAGCACGAGCATCTTCACGTGCTCGAGCGAGAACGCCTTGCGCTGCAGCTGGTCCTCGAGGCGGCCGGGGGTCGCGACGATGATGTGCGAGCGGCCGGCCTCGCGGCCCTGCTTCTCCAGGCCGACCCCGCCGTAGACGGCGGTCACCTTGAGGGCGCGGGCGTGCGCGATGGAGTAGAGCTCGTCGACGATCTGGGTCGCGAGCTCACGGGTGGGGGCGAGGATCAGCGCCGAGGGGCGCGGGTCTTCCGCCTCGATCCGGTCGACGAGCGGCAGGCCGAAGGCCAGCGTCTTTCCGGAGCCGGTGGGGGACTTCGCCAGCACGTCGTGGCCGTCGAGGACGTCCTCGATGACCAGCTGCTGGATGGGGAAGGGCGACTCGATGCCGCGCTTGGTGAGGGCCTCGACCACGGCGTTGGACACGCCGAGATCGGCAAAGGTCTTCTGAGACAACAGAACTGCTCCTGTATGAGGCGGCGCTACCGGGCCGCAGGCGATTCGGGAGGCGACCACTGACACCCGAACCGCACTCATGCGGGACCAAGCGAGCAATGCCTCGCGGCCGGCAACGTGCCAACCGCAGGAGGAACAGCCTAGCGAGTCGGCGGGCGGCTCGCCGCTCGCGCGCGCGCGACGCGCGCGTGGTCGCTGGCGCGTGCTGCTGGACGACATCTCGCCGACATGCGGGCCGCGCGTGGGGCGCGAACCCCACCAACGGCCGCCTCGCGGGGGAGTCCCACCCGAAGATCGGTCGCCGCCGCTCGGGCGTAGTACCATGGTCGGTCCGACCTGCCTTCGGCGGGTCGTTTCTTTGTGTCCCGACCCACGGAAGACCGCACATGGCCCGCGGAGACGTGCGCATCGCTGTGACCCTCGCATGCGAGGAATGCAAGCGGCGCAACTATCAAACGAACAAGAGCAAGCGAAACAACCCCGATCGCATCACGCTGCGGAAGTTCTGCAAGTGGTGCCGGAAGCACACTTCGCACCGAGAGACCCGCTAGGCGCCTCATGGCCAGCGACCGCCGCAATGATGATGACCCACTCAACCGGGATGACCTCCCGGGTGAGCTCGAGCATGCCTCGGGCGAGGTAGAGGGGGTCGAGGCGGCGATCGTTGCCGGCGCCGATGGCGAGGTGTCCTCGGTCGAGGACACCGAGCTCGCGGCGCAGGCCGAAGCGGCAGGTCTCGGTGTGGCAAAGCCGCCCCGTGACGAGCTGGGCGGACCGAGGCCGAAGGGCAACCGCGTCCTCAACTTCTTGCGCGCAAGCTGGGCTGAGCTCCAGCGCGTGCAGTGGCCCGATCGCAAGCAGGTCGCGCAGGCCACGGCCGTCGTCATCGGGTTCGTCGCGATCGCCGGTGCCTATCTCGGCGCAGCCGACTGGGCAGCGCGCCAGGTCGTCGACTTCATCATCTGATCAGAGAGAAACCATGTTCCGCTGGTACGTCGTCAACACCTATTCGGGTCACGAGAAGAAGGTCAAGCAGAACCTCGAGCACCGAGTGGTCTCGCTGGGCCAGCAGCGCGCCGTGCGCAACGTGGTCGTCCCGACCGAGTCCGTCTCGGAGATGAAGGACAACCAGAAGGTCACGGTCGAGAAGCGCACGATGCCCGGATACGTGCTTGTGAACATGGATCTCAACGAGGACTCGTGGACCCTCGTGAAGGGCACCCCCGGGGTGACCGGTTTCGTTGGCGCATCCAACGAGCCCGTGCCGCTCACCCAGGCCGAGGTCGATCGCCTGCTGAAGAAGGAAGTGGCCGCCGCTCCCAGGACGCGCGCCCAGTTCAGCATCGGCGAGTCGGTCAAGGTCATCCACGGCCCGCTCTCGGACTTCTCCGGCGAGATCTCCGAGATCAACGAGGACGCCAGTCGGCTCAAGGTCCTCGTCTCTATCTTTGGACGCGAGACCCCGGTCGAAGTGGGCTTCGACCAGGTCAAGAAGATCTAGGAACCAGTCATGGCGAAGAAGGTCCTCACCACTATCAAGCTTCAGGCGCCGGGCGGCCAGGCCAGCCCCGCGCCTCCTGTCGGTCCGGCCCTCGGCCAGCACGGCATCAACATCATGGAGTTCGTCAAGGCGTTCAACGCCCAGACGGCGAACGACCCTGGCACGACGATCCCGGTCCTCATCACCGTGTACGAGGATCGCTCGTTCACGTTCGTGACGAAGACCCCGCCGGCGGCGGTGCTGATCCGCCAGGCGCTCGGGATCGACAAGGGCTCCGCGGAGCCCCACAAGACGAAGGTCGGATCGATCACGCAGGCTCAGCTCCGCGAGATCGCCGAGAAGAAGCTGCAGGATCTGAACGCACACGACGTCGACCAGGCCGCGAAGATCATCGCTGGCACCGCCCGCTCGATGGGCGTGGAGGTGGTGGCCTGATGGCCAAGCACGGCAAGAGCTACGTCGAGGCCCTCGCGGCCGTCGACCGTGAGCGCGAGTACCAGCCCTCGGAGGCCATCGAGCTCGTCAAGGAGCTCAAGCGGGCGAAGTTCGACGAGTCCATCGAGGTGCACATCCGCACCGGGCTCAACGTCCGGCACGCCGACGAGCAGCTGCGCGGGACGATCGGCCTGCCCAACGGGCTCGGCAAGGAAGTCACCGTCGCCGTCTTCGCGCAGGGCGCCAAGGCCGCTGAGGCCGAGGCCGCCGGGGCCGACATCGTCGGCGCCGAGGACCTCGCCAAGCGCATCGAGGAGGGCTTCACCGACTTCGACGTGGCCATTGCCACGCCGGACATGATGCCCGTCGTCGGCCGCCTCGGCCGCATCCTCGGGCCGTCGGGCAAGATGCCGAACCCGAAGGTCGGCACGGTCACCATGGACGTGGCCAAGGCCGTCGCGGAGTCCAAGGCCGGTAAGGTCGAGTACCGCACCGATCGCACCGCGATCGTGCACCTGACGATCGGCAAGACGTCGTTCGAGCACCAGGCGCTGCTGGAGAACTACGCGGCCGTGATCGACGAGATCATCCGCGCCAAGCCGTCGGTGGCCAAGGGCAAGTACATCCGCACCATCACCCTCGCTTCCACTCAGGGGCCCGGGGTCAAGGTCGACCCCTCGCGCACCCGTGACATCGTCGAGGAGGCTGCGCCGGCTCCGGCCTGAGCGACAGTCCTTCTCCGTAGACCCCCGGCAGCCATAAGCCCGGGCTAGGAGGCTGATGAACCGAGAGCAGAAAGCTGAGGCGATCGCCGAGATCGCCACCGAGATCCAGGAGGCCCACGCCGTTTACGCCGTGGACTACCGTGGCATCTCGGTCCCGCAAGCGGCCGAGCTGCGCGAGAAGCTTCGCGCCGTCGACACCCGCTTCCGGGTTGTGAAGAACACCCTGACCGAACGCGCGGCCGACCAGGTCGGCGCGGAGCCGCTGAAGCCCCTCCTGGAGGGGCCGACCGCTCTGGCCTTCGTCCGCGGCGACGCGGCCGCGGCGGCCAAGGCGATCGCGGACTACGGACGTACCACGGACCTGCTGCCCTTCAAGGGCGGCATCCTGGACGGCGAGACGCTCGACCCGGATCAGATCCGGGCGATCTCCCGCCTGCCTTCCCGCGACGTCCTGTACGGACAGCTCGTGGGCGTGATCGCCTCGCCGATCACCGGCCTGGTGCGCACCCTGAACGCGCTGATCTCCGGGCTGGCCATCCAGCTCGGTTCGATCCAGGAGCAGGGACTGATCGGGCAGGGGACCGCTCCGGCGGCCGCACCCGAGGCGGAGGCTGCCCCGGCGGTCGCCGAGACCGAGGCAGCGGCTGAGCCCGCCGCCGACCCCGCGGAATCCGCGCCAGCGGATTCCGCAACGGAATCGGCGCCAGCCGATTCCACGACTTCGAAGAACGAGGAGTAGGACACATGGCTTCCAGCACCGCTGAGTGGATCGAAGAGCTCAAGGGCATCTCCGTGCTCGAGCTCGCCGAGCGCATCAAGGCTCTCGAGGAGGAGTTCGGCGTGTCCGCGACGGCCGTCGCCGCCGCTGCGCCCGCCGCTGCCGCCGCCGCCCCGGAGGAGGAGGTCTCTTCCACCGTCGACGTCGTCCTGACGTCGTCCGGCGAGAAGAAGATCCAGGTCATCAAGGTCGTCCGTGCCGCCACCGGCCTGGGCCTGAAGGAGGCCAAGGCGCTCGTCGACGAGGCTCCCAAGCCCATCAAGGAAGGCCTGGAGCGCGACGAGGCCGAGAAGCTCAAGGCCGAGATCGAGGAGGCCGGCGGGTCCGTCGAGCTCAAGTAGCTCGCGACACCGTCGCATCGCTTCACCGAAGGGCGCCCGACCGGGCGCCCTTCGTCGTTCCCGGGGCGCGTCGGGGGACTACGATCCCGCTCGATGCCGACCCTCCGCGCCGCCGACCTCCAAGCCGACGTCGTCCCCGAGCTCGGGATGGTCGTCGCGTCGCTGCGGCGCGACGGGCACGAGCTGCTGGCGCTGCGCGCCGGCCTGGACGGCTATCGCGAGCGCGGGTCCACCTTCGGGGTGCCGCTGCTGTACCCGTTCGCCAACCGGCTGTCGGCCGTGCGCAGCGAGCGCATCGACGCCTCCGCGGCGCGCACCGACGACGGCCTGCCCATCCATGGACTGCCGCGCGCCCGCGGGCCGTTCCGCGTCCAGGAGCAGGGCGAGAGCCTCGTGCGGGCGGTGCTGGACTGGGACGACCCGGCGTTCGCCCCGGCCCACCAGATCGAGATCACGCACGCACTGGCCGCCGACGGCCTCACGGTGACGACGCGGATCATCGGCGAGGGCGTCCCGGTGGCCTTCGGCTGGCACCCGTACCTGGCGATCGACCGCGCCACGACGGTGCTCTCCATCCCGGTCACCGTCCGACACCGACTCGACGCCCGCGGCCTCCCGACGGGCGAGACGGAGGAGGTGCAGCCGTTCGCGGGGGTGCTCGGCGCCGAGCGCGGCTACGACGACCTCTTCGACGCGCCCGCGCCGGGCACGCCCTTTCGCGCCGGTGACGTCGAGATCGTCTTCGAGGCCGGTGCGCCGTTCGCCCAGGTCTTCTCCCCGCCCGGCCAGGACCTGATCGCCTTCGAGCCGATGGCGGCGCCGACGAACGCGCTCGTCACCGGCGACGACCTGGGCGTCTCGCCCTACGAGATGCGCTTCCGGATCGGCCCTGCGCCGATCGTCTGACGGCCGTTCTGCTGAAATGGCGCCCGCATGATCCTCGCCGACCGCTGGGGCTCGATCGACGAGCTCGTCGCCGCCCATCCGCAGCTCAAGCTCGACCTCGGGTGCGGCTACGTCAAGCCCGAGGGGTACGTCGGCCTCGACGACCTGCGCGGCGTGGGCGGGCTGCAGGGGCAGCTGCCGTCGGTCGAGGGTGGGCCCGACGTCCTGCTCGACCTCAACGAGGACGAGTACCCGTTCGCCGCGGGCAGCGTGGAGGAGATCCGCTCGCGCCACTTCCTCGAGCACTCCCACCTGGACCACGTGTTCGCCCAGTCGCACCGGCTGCTGCGCCCCGGAGGCCGGTTCATCGGGATCGTCCCGTACGCCAACAGCGCCGACGGGATGTCGCCCGGGCACCACGTCTTCCTCACCGAGCGCTTCTTCGAACGCAACCCGTCCTTTGGCCAGAAGTTCCAGATCACTCGGGTCACGTATCGTCAGAGCGAGGAATGGGAGGCCTGGCCAAAGCTGCTGCGCAAGCTCATCCCCTACGACTGGGCCCGGACGCACCTGTTCAACGTGTGCAAGGAGATGCGCGTTGAAGCCACGAGGCGCCCCGGCCCATAGGGGCGCCGATGCCGATCCGCTCCGGCTGAGGGTGGGCTCGGGGTGCCGGCCGGGTAGAGGCGGGCGCCCGTGAGATCTCATGACTTCCGCCTGATCGTCGCCGTCTGGGGGCTGTCGGCCCTGGGCGACTTCGTGGCCATCGTCGCGCTCACCCTGCGCGTCCAGCAGTCGACGGGATCGGGCTTCGCGGTCGCGGCGATGCTCATCGCCGCCGCCCTGCCGATCGCCCTGTTCAACCCGATCGCGGGCTGGCTGGTCGACCATCGTGAGGCGCGGACGCTGCTGTCGGCCGTCGCTGCGCTACAGGTCCTCATCGCCGTCGCGCTGGCCCAGGTCACCTCCACGGGCGCGACCATCGCGCTCGTCTTCGCGCTCAACTGCGGCCTGGCGGTGGAGCGCCCGGCGCTCTTCGCGCTGATCCCGCGGGTCGTGGGGGAGGAGGACGCACCGAGGGCCTACGCGTGGTTCGAGTCGGTCAAGTACGCCGCGTTCGCGGCGGGGACGGTCCTGGGCGGCGTGATCACCGGAGCGCTGAGCTCGCGCAGCGCCCTGCTCATCGATGCCGCCACGTTCGCCCTGACCGCGGGCGCCGCCCTGGCGCTGCGCACGCGGCGGGC
>JAOPZL010000233.1 GCA_025964175.1 Solirubrobacterales bacterium | reverse complement strand
TCGTCGTCGGCGCGCTGACCACCCACGACCTGCGCGACAAGGGCGGCTCGCTGCCGTTCGGGCTGTTCCTCGGCGTGATCTTCCTCGTGCTCGCCTGGGGGATGTGGAGCAGCCGCTACTGGGCCGTCCTGGCCTTCGAGGCGTTCCTGTGGTTCGAGGTGATCGTGGTCACGATCGCGCTGATCGCCCAGCTCGACCAGGCCCCGGTGTCGGCATGAGCGACGAGCCGCTCGAGACCGCCGCCGACCGCGAGGACCATCCCGACGAGGCGATGCGCGAGGGCTACGCCCGCAACCGCGCGCGCGACGAGGCCATCCGCGCCGCCCTGCGCCCGCTCCCGCCGGGCGAGCGCACCCGCGCGCTGACCGTCGCCGCCGTCGTCTCCGTCCTGCTGGCCGTCGGCATCGTCGTCGGCGCGCTGACCACCCACGACCTGCGCGACAAGGGCGGCTCGCTGCCGTTCGGCCTGTTCCTCGGCGTCGTCTTCCTCGCGCTGGCCTGGGGCATGTGGAACGGCCGCTACTGGGCCGTGCTGTCCTTCGAGGCGTTCCTGTGGTTCGAGGTGATCATGGTCGCGATCGCCCTGATCGTCGCCTCGTCGTGGACGGCGTTCGCGGTGTGCGTCGCGGTCATCGGGCTCAGCGGCTGGCTCGCCTGGAAGCTCATCCGGGTGATGGCCCGCATCCAGGCCTACGACCGTCAGCAGGCAGGTCTGGACATCCTGTCCTAGTTGGCGCGAGTGGTCTTCTAGACTCACGCGTCGCCATGGCATCCTCCTCCTCCTCGTTTGACACGATCGTCATCGGCTCGGGTCCCGGCGGGTACGTCGCCGCCATCCGTGCCGCCCAACTCGGCCAGAAGGTGGCGGTGGTGGAGAAGGCCTCCATCGGTGGCCGCTGCCTGAACGTCGCCTGCATCCCGGCCAAGGCCGTCCTGCGCGCCGCCGACATCGTGCAGGAGGTGCGTGACGCGGGCGAGTTCGGCATCATCGTCTCCGAGCCCACGATCGACTACGCCGCCATCTCCGACCGCCGCGCGAAGGTGGTCAAGACGCTGACCGGCGGCGTCGGCGGCCTCTTCAAGAAGAACGCGGTGGAGTACATCGAGGGCGAGGCCAAGCTCGCCGGTGACGGCAAGGTCGTCGTCGGCGACACCACCTACGAGGCCAAGAACATCATCCTGGCCACGGGCTCGACGAAGCGGCCGATCCCGGGCGCCTCGTTCGGCGGCCGCGTCATCGGCACCGAGGAGGCCTGGGCGCTGAAGGAGCTGCCCAAGACGCTCACCGTCGTCGGCGCGGGCGCCTCCGGAGCCGAGATCGCCTCGGCCTACGCCCGCCTGGGCACGCAGGTCCTGCTCTTCGAGGCGCTGGACCGCGTCCTGCCCACCGAGGACGCCGACATCTCCAAGCTCGCCGAGCGCGGGCTGAAGAAGCAGGGGATGCAGATCTTCACCAAGACGTTCGTCGAGAACGTCCAGACCGGCGACGACTCGGTCACCTTCACCTACGGCGGTGAGCAGGGCGAGACCGAGTGGCTCGTCATCGCCGCCGGCCGCGGTCCCGACGTCGAGGCCCTCGGCCTGGCCGCCGCGGGCGTCGAGATCGACGAGCGGGGCCTCATCAAGGTCGACGGCGCGCTGCGCACGACGGCCAAGGGCATCTGGGCCATCGGCGACCTCGTCCCCGGCCCGGCGCTCGCCCACAAGGCGTCCGACGAGGGCATCATCGCCGTCGAGGACGCCCACGGCCTGGAGACGCACCCGATCTCCTACATCGACATCCCCCGCGCCACCTTCTGTACCCCGAACGTCGCCTCGTTCGGCCTCACAGAGGAGCAGGCCAGGGCCGCCGGCCACGACGTCGTCGTCGGCAAGGTCCAGTACGGCGCGGTCGGCGCGGGCACGGTCTACGGCGATCGCCAGGGCCTGATCAAGGTGATCGGCGACAAGAAGTACGGCGAGCTGCTGGGCGCGCACATCATCGGGGCGAAGTCGACCGAGCTCATCCAGGAGCTCGTCAACGTCAAGGCCCTGGAGGGCGGCTACCCCGAGGTCGCTCGCATGGTCCACGGCCACCCGACGCTGTCGGAAGGGGTCATGGAGGCCGCCCGTGCCGCTGACGGTTGGCTCATCCACGGCTGAGCCGCGACCGGCCTTCCTCTTCGATCTGGCCTCGCCGGACTGCTGGCTGGTGGCCGAGCGGATCCTCCAGGTGATGCCGGTGGCCACCGAATGGGTGCCCGTGCACGTCGGTCCGGCGGGCACCCAGGAGACCGAGGGCTTCCGCTGCGCGGCCGAGGAGCGCATCTGGCGCTCGCGCGTCGAGCAGCGCGCCGCGGCCCTGGAGCTCCAGCCGGTGCGCTGGCCGGCGGAGCTCCCGTTCGACTCGGCCTTCGCCATGCGCGCCGCGACCTACGCGCGGTCGACCGGCCGCACCGTCGCCTTCGCGCTGGCCGCCTTCCGCCAGGCGTGGTGCGGCGGGCGCTCGCTGGGCGACGTCGACTCGGTCCTGCTGGCCGGGGCGGCTTGCGAGCTGCACCCGCGGGCGCTGCTGAAGGGCGCCGACCTGCGCACCACGCGCGAGGCGCTGGAGCGGGCCAGCGCCGGCGTGGACGCGGTTCCGGTCGTCGCCCTTCCCGGCGGCGAGCGCTTCGTCGGCGAGGACGCGCCCGAACGGGCCGCCCGCGCCATGGCGGCCGCCTGACCATGCGCGCGAACCGCCGCCTGGAGGTCCTCCACGGCCGCTCGCGCCGGCTGCCCGCGTGGCTGGCCGGCCCCGGGAGCCCCGACCGCGTCGAGATCGTGGAGATCGAGACTGCGGAGACCGTCCTCTTCTGGGATCGCGAGCCGCGGGAGGCCAATCGCATGGTCCGCGCCCTGCGCGCCGACCTCGTCGCCCTCGAGGTCGAGGACTTCCTGGCCAAGTGGTCGGCCGTCGCCCCCGAGGAAGCCTGACCGCACACGAGTCGTTCTGTCTCAAGTTCCCTGGCCGAATGGTCGATGCGACGCGTGAGATGGATGAGCGGGCCGCCGCACAGCGCTTCTTCGATCTGGCGTCCGACGTCGCCGTGGTGGTGGCGCTCGACGGCACGATCCTCCACGCCAACCGCGCCTTCCGGGCCGCGGCGGGCGATGCGACACGGGGCACGCCCATCGACGACGTCGTCCATCCGGCCGACGTAGCGATCCTCCGCGACACCCGGCACCGGCTGACCCACGACGACACGGCGCACGAGCCCGTCGAAGTGCGGCTGGGCTCCGACCGCCGCGGCTGGCGCTGGCACCGGCTGACCACGGGCATGGACCGCGACGCGGGCACCTTCCACGCGATCGGCCAGGACCGCACCGAGGCGCGCGGCGCCGACGCCCGCCTGGCCGAGGCCGAGGACCGCTTCCGCGCGGCGTTCGAGGACGCCGCGATCGGCATGTCGATCACCTCGCTGGACGGCCGCTGGCTGCGCGTCAACCCGGCGATGTGCGCGCTGCTGGAACGG
>JAOPZL010000231.1 GCA_025964175.1 Solirubrobacterales bacterium | reverse complement strand
GCAGCGCCGCCGCCCAGCGCGCGAAGGCCGGGCCGGTCACGCCCTGGACCTTGAGCGCGTCGATCCGCTCCACCCAGCCGCCGACCAGCGCCGCCGGCCGGCCGCGGAAGTCGTGCTGGCGGACGGTCAGCTCGTCGACGCGGTCCAGCAGCATCGCCACGCGGTCGGCGGCGGTGGCGGGCACCGTCCACGGGTCCAGCCCGCTCTCCAGCGGCTCGTCGCGCAGCAGCTTGGCCGCCAGCTCGTAGGGCGCGAAGACGCACAGCTCCTCGTATCCGCCGTCGAGGCGGTCCTCCAACGCACGGCGCAGCACGTCGGCGCCGGCCGCCGCGGGAGCGATGACGAGGATCCGCTCAGGGGCCATCCCTTCGTCGACCTGGCGCGCGAAGCGCTCGACGAGGACCCGCGTCTTGCCGGTTCCGGCGCCGCCGAGGACGAGCAGGGGCGTGGACGGATGGCCGACGGCGCGAGACTGCTGTGGGGTGAGTCGGCCGGGTGCTTGGGGCACGCTGCAAGGATATGACGGGAATGCCCTCTGTCGAAGATGTCCTCGCCGCGGATTGGCTCGGTGCCTGTCGCCGGGCCGCCCAGGAGATCCGCGCACAGCTCGATCGACCCCAGACCGCGGCGCAGCGCCGCACGGAGACCGGCGTCGTCGGCGAGGGCGGCGATCGCACCCTCGTGCTGGACCAGACGGCGGAGGACGCCGTCTTCGCCCAGCTGGAGGCGCTGCACGAGCAGGGCTTCGAGTTCACCGCGCTCTCCGAGGAGCGCGGCGAGGTCCACTTCGGCGGCGATGGCACCGTGCGTGTCATCATCGATCCGATCGACGGTTCGCTGAACGCCAAGCGCGGCCTGCCCCACCATGCGCTCTCGATCGCGGTGGCCAAGGGCCCGACGATGGCCGATGTGGTCTTCGGCTACGTCTACGACTTCGGCCCCCACGAGGAGTGGGCGGCCCGCACCGGTGAGGGCACGACCCTGGACGGCATCCCGCTGATCGAGCGCCCGGCCGAGCGGCGCAGCTCCGACGGGCGCCTGGAGATCCTCGCCATCGAGTCGGCCGACCCGCGCTACCTGCACCTGGCCGGCGAGCTGGGCGACGTCGCGCGCCGGCTGCGCGCGCTCGGCGCGATCGCCGTCTCGCTCTGCCAGGTCGCGGGCGGGCGCGTCGACGGCATGGTCACGCTGTGGCGCTGCCGTGCGGTCGATGCCGCCGCGGCGCAGCTGATCGTGCGCGAGGCCGGGGGTCTGGTCGCCTTCCCCGCCTTCGAGGACCCGCTCGGCGCGCCCCTGGACCTCGAGCCGCACTCGCCGGTGGTCGCCGCGCTGAGCGAGTCGGCGCTGGCGCAGCTCGCCACCATCCCTGCCCCCATGGCGTCACGATGACCGGGATCGACTGGTCACTCGCCCGCCGCGTCGCGCGCCTGACCTCGGGGCCGATCGCCCCGTCGGTCCGCCTGCCCGGCGACCTGCCGACGCTCGCCGCCGACGCCGAGCGGCGCGTCGTCGCCTACACCGGGCTCCTCCCGGCCGGACCGCTGCCGCCGCCCGAGGCGGTCGATCGCGGGCAGTGGGCCGATATCAACATCGACGGGATGGGCAAGCTGCTCAACCCGATCGCCGAGAAGATCGGGCCGAAGTCCGGGCCGCTGCAGGGTCCGCTGAAGGCGGCCGCCACGGCGGTCCTCGCGGTCGAGGTCGGCGGCCTCACCGGGCTGCTGTCCACGCGGGTCCTGGGCCAGTTCGAGCTCGTCCTGCTCGATTCCGACGGCCCGACGCGGCTCCTCTTCCTCGCCCCGAACCTGCTCGACGCGGCACAGAAGCTCGAGGTCGACCCCGAGCAGCTCGTCGCCTGGGTCGCCTTCCACGAGGTGACCCACGCCGTCCAGTTCACCGCGGTCCCGTGGCTGCGCCCGCACCTCGGCGGCCTGCTCGCCGAGCTGATGAGCGGGATGGACGCCGAGGTCGACTGGAAGAAGCTGGCGAAGCTGCCGTCGCGCGACGACCTCGAGTCGATGGTCAAGTCGCTGCGCGAGGACGGCCTCGTGATGGTCCTCGCCGGTCCGCAGCGGCGTGAGCTCCTGGACAAGGTGCAGGCGACGATGGCGCTCATCGAGGGTCATGCCGAGCACGTGATGGACGCCGTCGGCCGCGACGTGCTGCCCGATCTCGACCAGCTGCGCGAGGCGCTGGACCGCCGGCGCGCCAACACCTCCGGCCCGTGGAAGCTGCTGAGCCGGCTGCTCGGGCTGGAGATGAAGATGAAGCAGTACGAGGTCGGTAAGCGCTTCTGCGACCACGTGGCGGAGCGCGAGGGCGTCGCCGCCCTGCACCGCGCCTTCGCCGGCCCGGAGTCGATGCCGACCTGGGCCGAGCTGGAGGCGCCGGACACCTGGATCGCGCGCATGGGCCGGGCGCTGCCGCCCGCGCCCGAGCCGCTCGAGCTGCCCGAGCCGCCTGAGCCGCCCGCGCCCGAGAGCTGAGCCGTGCGCCGCCGACGAGCTCGGCGGCGGGCGTGTGCTGCACCAGGACGCTGGTTCGTCGTCGCGGCCTGAGACGCCGGCGCATCGGAACGCCCGTTCCCACCGCGTGTAACCGCGGGGTCGCGTTTACGTACGTGTGTTCGATGGGTATGCTTTCTATCGAACAAGCTTAGAACTAACAAGCGATCCTGGAGGGGACGGACATGGCTTCCGACGCCAGCACCACCGAGCAGACCGAGAGCACCCAGGCCGTCGAGGCCGACACGCGCGCCACCACCCGGGAGGCTGCTGCGACCAAGCGCTCGACCGCCGCCAAGAAGGGCGCCGCCACTCGTGCCTCCAACCGCGCGGCGGCGGCCACCAAGCGCACCTCGACCCGTGCGAAGGCCACCACCGAGGCCACCGCGACCAAGGCGCAGGCGCGCGCCAAGACGACCACGAGCCGTGCGGCCACCCGAGCCAAGACGAGCACCAGGGCCGTCGAGAAGGACGCCGAGACGCGCATCGAGCGCGTCGGCGACGTCGCCGAGCGCGTCGCGCTGACCTCGGTCGGCGCCGCCCTCGCCGCCCGCGACACGGTCGTCGAGACCGTCAACGGCATGTCGCGCACCAAGGCCGAGCAGGAGCTGCGCAAGGCGCGTCGCTCGCTGAAGACCGACCTGCGTCGCTACGAGCGTCGCGGCGCGACGGCCCGTACGTCGCTGGAGCGCGACGCCAAGAAGACGCGCACCCGCATCGAGTCCGTGCTGAACGAGCGTCGCGACCGCCTCACCAGGGCCGTCAACACCGCTCCGCCCGCGCCCGACGCCGTCGTGCGCAACGCCAAGGCCCAGGCCGATCTGGCCGCCGCTCGCCTGGGCAACGCCGTCGAGACCGCGCAGCTGGCCGGCGCGACCGTCGTCGCCAAGGTCAGCGAGCGCGTCGCCTCGCTCGTCTGATCCACCACATCGCCGAAACGCAGTAGCCGACGGGGCGCCGGAGAAGGCGCCCCGTCGTCTTTGCGACAATGGGGGCATGACGAAGGACGAGATCCTCAAGGCACTCGAGGCGGTCATCGATCCGGAGCTGCGCCAGAACATCGTCGAGCTGGACATGGTGCGGTCGATCGACATCCGCGAGGGCGGCGTCCTCGACGTCGTCATCTCCCTCACCACGCCGGGCTGCCCCATCCGCAGCCACTTCCAGGACGGCGTCACCAACGCGGCCCGCACCGTGGCCGGCGTGACGCAGGTCAACATCTCCTTCGACGTCCTCAACGACCAGCAGAAGGCGGCGATCCAGACGAAGCTGGGCCGCGGCGGCGGGCTCCCCAGCGGCGCCCTGGCCCAGGTCGAGAACGTCATCTGCGTCGGCTCGGGCAAGGGCGGCGTCGGCAAGTCCACGCTGACCGCCAACCTTGCGGCCGCGCTGGCCTCCGACGGCAAGCGCGTCGGCGTGCTCGACGCCGACGTCTGGGGCTACTCGATCCCGCGCATGTTCGGCCTCGGCGCCGAGCGCCCGCCGGTCTCCCCGGAGCGCAAGATCCTGCCGCTCGTCGGCGAGGGCGAGATCAAGGTCATGTCGATCGGCTTCTTCCTCGGCGAGGAGGACAGCGCGGTCGTGTGGCGCGGGCCGATGCTCCACAAGGCGCTGACCCAGTTCCTCGAGGACGTCGCCTGGGGCGAGCTCGACTACCTGCTGATCGACCTGCCCCCGGGCACCGGCGATGTGTCGATGACGCTCGCCCAGCTGCTGCCCCAGGCGCAGTTCCTGATCGTCACGACGCCGCAGGACACCGCGCAGAAGGTCGCGCGCCGCGCCGCCGAGATGGCCGGCAAGGTCAACCTCGAGATCTGCGCGATCGTCGAGAACATGTCCGGCTTCACCACGCCGTCCGGGGAGCGCTTCGCGATCTTCGGCGAGGGTGGCGGACAGGCGCTGGCCGACGAGCTCGACGTCCCGCTCCTGGCCCAGGTTCCGCTGACCATGCCCCTGCGCGAGGGCGCCGACTCCGGCAAGCCGCTCGTCTTCTCCGACCCGGACGACCCGGCCTCCCAGGCCATCCGGTCGGCCGCTCGCGGGCTCGTGGCGCTGGCGCCGATCCCGCTGCCGGTGCTGCCGACGCTCGACGTCCTGCCGCCGCGCGAGGTCCAGGCGTCGGGCATGTCGTTGCCGATGGCCTGAACGATTATCTGAGCTTCAGCCAATCTTCTACAGGGACTGATCGTCACAGCCGATGATCAGTCCCATGGAAGAGCTCACCATCGACCAGGCACGAGAGATCGCCCGGCTCCGCCGGCGCTACGCCGACGGTCAGATGGTGCTCCATCACCGGCCCCACGACCTCATCGTCGAGGTGCAGCGCCACGGTCACGCCGTGGCGCTCACGCGCTTCGCCGAGGACGGGTCGGTCGGCGGCGAACTGCCGGTGGTCGCCCTCGCCGCCTAGGCGAGGGCGGAACGGCGGCGGCTACTTCTGGGCGAAGTAGTCCGCGTTGATCTTCACGAAGTTGCCCCACTCGGGCGGCAGCTGATCCTCGGCGAAGCAGGCATCCACGGGGCATGCCTCGACGCAGGCGTCGCAGTCGATGCACTCCTCAGCGTCGATGTAGAGCTGGTCGACCTTGTCGTAGTCGGGCTCATCGGGCGTCGGGTGGATGCAGTCGACCGGACAGACCTCGACACAGGAGTTGTCCTTCGTGGCGATGCAGGGCTCCGCGATGACGTAGGCCATGATTCGTTGGTCGTCCTTCTTCTGGGAATTCGGTCCGGCTTGAGGCCGTACTGTAACGAGCATGGCCGTCACGTCGAAGCTCCTCGCCGCGCGCGGGCGTCAGCAGGCTGCCAAGCGTGGGATCGATCCGGCGCGGATCCCGCCTGGGCAGTACCTCACCGAGCGCTTCCCGGTGCTCACCTACGGGCCCAATCCGCGCTTCGATCTCGAGGACTGGTCGCTCTGCGTCGACGGTCTCGTGGAGCGGCCGTTCGCGTTGCGCTGGGAGGAGCTGATGGCCTACGACCAGGTCACGCTGACCACCGACATCCACTGCGTCACGCGCTGGTCCAAGCTGGACACGACCTGGACGGGCGTGCGCGTGCGCGACCTGCTCGAGCGCGCCGGGGTGAAGCCGGAAGGGAAGTTCGTCCTGGCGCACTGCGACGGCGACTACACGACGAACATGCCGCTCGAGCTGCTGTACGACGACGACGTGCTCGTCGCCCACGCCTACGAGGGCCGGCCGCTGGAGGCCGATCATGGCGCGCCGCTGCGCCTGCTCATGCCCAAGCGCTACTTCTGGAAGTCGGCGAAGTTCCTGCGCCGCCTGGAGATCCTGTCCGAGGATCGCCAGGGGTTCTGGGAGCTCAACGGCTACCACAACGACGCCGATCCGTGGCAGGAGCAGCGCCACTGGTTCTGATCGCCGACGGGACGCCCGGCTCCTAGACCGCCGCGGCGAGCTCCGGGCGGCGGTCGATCCACGGCCGCGCGCGCTCCAGCTGGGCGCCGAGCTGGAGCAGCACGTCCTCGCGCGCGGGGCGGCCGATGAGCTGGACGCCGATCGGCAGGCCGTCGTCGCCGTGGTGCAGCGGCAGCATCAGCGCGGGCTGACCGGACGCGTTCAGGACCGCGGTGAACGGGGTGAAGTGGCCACCGCCCGTGAAGGCGTCCATCGGGTTCTCTGCGTCGGCGTCGAGCGTCCCGATCGCCAGCGGCCGCTGGGCGAGGCCGGGGGTGAGGACGACGTCGTAGGGGTCCAGCTCGATGATGAGGGCGCGCATGATGGCCTGCAGCCGGGCGTTGATCGCGCTGATCTGCAGCGCCGACAGCTTCTGCGCCTGCTCGTACACCGCCCAGCTCAGGCCCTGCATGTCCTCCTGGCGCGGCTCGCGGCCGGCGATCATGCCGGAGACCTGGATGCCCATGGCCGACGCGTTCATGAACGAGGCATAGAACAGCCGCGCCAGGGCCGGGTCGTCCCAGCCGGGGGTGATCTCGACGATCTCGTGGCCGAGCCCGGCCAGCAGCTGCGCGGTGTCGGCCACCGCGCGCAGGTGCTGCGGGTCGACGGTGGCGCCGGACACCGGGGAGTTGACCGCGACCCCGATGCGCAGGACGCCCGGCTCGCGCTGCACGGCGGTCGCGTACGGCTCGGCCGGCGCGGGCGCCCACGTCGCGTCGCCGAGCTCGTAGCCCTCGAGGACGTCCAGCAGCTGCGCGGTCTCGGCCACCGTGCGGGTCAGGACGCCGTCGATGACGAGCGGGTGGTCGCCGAGATCGGGCGCGACGGAGACGCGGCCGCGGTGGGCCTTCAGGCCGACGAGCCCGCAGCAGGCCGCGGGGATCCGCGTCGAGCCGCCGCCGTCGTTGGCGTGCGCGATCGGGACCAGGCCCGCGGCGACCGCGGCGCCCGAGCCGCCCGACGAGCCGCCCGGCGTGCGCTCGAGGTCCCACGGGTTGCGCGTCGCCGGGAAGCGGCGGGGCTCGGTGACCGGCTGGATGCCGTACTCGGGGAGGTTCGTGGTGCCGACGACGACGAAGCCCGCGCCCTTGAGCCGGCGCACGACGTTGTGGTCGACGGGCGGGATCCAGTCGCCCATGAGGTCGCAGCCCATGGTCAGCCGCCAGCCGGCCAGCGCCCGGTTGTTCTTGATGGCGATCGGGACGCCGGCGAACGGACGCGGGTCGTCGGCACCGATCTGGGCGGCCTGCGCCAGCGCGCGCTCGCCGTCGACGTCGATGAAGGCGTGCAGCTGCGGATCGAGCGCCTCGATGCGCCGGAGCGACAGCTCGACGAGCTCGGCGGAGCTCAGCTCGGCGGAGCGGACGAGCGCGGCGAGCTCGCCGACCGGGCGGAAGAGGAGTTCGTCGTCGGGCATGTCGGCACCCTAACCGGCCGCAGGGCCCGCAGCCTCCGCCTGGCGAGCGGTGCGCCGGCTAGCGGTCCAGCGCCTTGCGCAGGAGGTCGCGCAGGACGCGCTGCTCCTCGGCGTCGAGGCGCAGCAGCGGCTCGGGCGCCTCTTCCATGCGGGCCTTGATCTCGTGGCGCAGGGCCTGGCCCTTGGGGGTGACGACGAGCATCTTCACGCGGCGGTCGTGCGCGCCGGGACGACGCTGCACCAGGCCGCGGTCCTCGAGCCGGTCGATGATGCCGGTCACGTTGGAGTTGTCGCAGGCCAGGGCGGTCGCGAGGTCGCGCATCGGCTTGGGCGACTCGGGGTCCAGCCACTTGAGCGCGTGCAGCTGCCCGGGGGCCAGATCGAACTCCGAGCAGACGCACATGGTGCGCGAGCGCTGGCTCGCGACGAGCTCGGCGATCAACACCCACGCTTCGCTGGCCGCAGTGCGGCGCTGCGTTGCCGTGACGGACATGGGGACCATGATACTTGCTCGCCGCGAACGTTGACCACGGCAACCGTTGTCCGTTCAGAGCGCGTATGTTGGGAGGCGTGGGGCAGCCGCGAACGCTCGACCCGGCCGCGCTCGGCGACCACCTCGACCGGCTCTTCCGAGCGGCGTGGGCGCTGTGCGGACGGCGGGAGGACGCCGAGGATCTCGTGCAGGATACGTACGCGCGTGTGCTGGCCCGACCACGACTGCTGCGCCGCGACGACGACCTCGCCTACCTGCTCCGCGTGCTGCGCAACACCCACGTCTCACGGATCCGCGCCGCCGCCGCGCGCCCCCGCACCGCTGAGTGGGCGGCGGAGCACGATCCGCCCGCCTCGCGCAGCGACGTGACCCCGGAGGGTCGCCTCGAGGCCTCCGCGCTGTTTCGCGCGATCTCCCAGCTGCCCGACGACTTCCGCGACGCGCTCGTGGCGATCGATGTCGCCGGGCTCAGCTACGGGGAGGCGGCCCGCGCGCTGGAGGTGCCCGAGGCGACGATCACGACCCGCCTGCACCGGGCGCGCAAGCGCGTCGCCGACGACCTGCGCGGCGCCGACGTGACCCCGAGCGCACGGGTCACGCCCGTGCCCGGCGGGAAGGATGGGGCGCGATGACGCGTCCAGGTGAGGAGCAGGGCATGGACGACCCCACCTCGACCGATCCCATCGGCGCGATGATCGCCGCCACCGCCGCGACCATCGCGGCGCCCGCTGCCTTGCGCGCGGGCGTGCAGCGCGAGCAGGACGGCGTCCGGCGCCGGCGCAGGCGGGGGCGGCTGTTCGGGGGCGGGCTCGTC
>JAOPZL010000214.1 GCA_025964175.1 Solirubrobacterales bacterium | reverse complement strand
TGGACGTCGGGCCCGGAGGTCGGCGCCATCGACGAGGCGACCCGCGTGTCGGCGCGGATCCAAGGGGAGCGCCTCGCGGTCTTCGCCGAGCGCGTGTGCTCGGGTCGGCACGACGGAGAGCGCGTGCCGGCCGATCAGGTGGAGGCCTACACGGCGCCCTGCTGATCGGGAGACACCGGTCATGGGTCAGGATCCTTCCTACCCATGGCCATCTCTCACATTCCCTTCGTGGACGCGGAGTCCGTCGAGGCGCTCCTCCCGATGCCGGAGCTGATCGTCGCTGCCGGAGCCGCCTTCCGCCAACGGCCGACCGCGCCGCCGCGACTGGTCCTCAACGGCGGCGGTCCGGACTGGCTGACGATGCCCTGCCTGGATGAGAGCGGGAGCCTCGTCTGCAAGCTCGTGCGGGCCGACATGCGGGAGCAGCGCCCGGCCGACCTCCCCACGATCTCCGGTGTCATCGTCGTGCTCTCGCCCGAGGGCCGGCTCGAGGCCCTCGTCGACGCCGCAGCGGTGACCAGCCGCCGGACCGCGGCCATCGCCGCGTTCGCCACCGACGTGCTCGCCCGCCCCGACGCGAGCGTGCTCGCGCTGTTCGGCACCGGCGCGTTGGCCGCCGGCCACGTGGAGGCCATCGACGTCGTCCGGCCGCTGCGGTCGATCCGCGTCGTGGGCCGTTCGCCGCAGCGCAGCCGCGCGTTCGTCCAGCGCCTGCGGGATCGGGGATGGGACGCGACGTTGGAGACGCCGGAGTCGGCGCTGGCCGGCGCGGACCTCGTCACCACGGTCACCACCGCCACGACGCCGGTCTTCGCGCACGGATCGATTCAACCCGGAACGCACATCAACGCGATGGGCTCCTACCGGCCGACTCGGCGCGAGATCCCGGGGGAGACGGTCGCCCGCGCCCGCGTCGTCGTCGAGGTTCGCGAGCATGCCTGGCACGAGGCCGGGGACCTGGTGCAGGCGCTGGACGCCGGGCTGATCGACCGCGATCACATCGCCGCCGAGCTGAGTGACCACAGCGTCCTCGCGGGCCTGCGCGCGGAGAACCCACAGGGGATCACGCTCTTCAAGTCCGTCGGCCACGCCGCGCTCGACATGGCCGCGATCGAGCTGCTGCGCCGTGGTCGCGCTCTTCCCGCTGCGACGGACGCGGGCGCCCACGACTGAAGCGACGGGCCGCGGCGCCGCTGACAGGTCCGCAAGACGTCCAGATCGTGGCCAACAGCTCCCTGAGCAACGGGCCCGGCGTGATCGCTCCGCCGCCGCATTGACGCCCGATTCTCCCGCTATATTCTATTCCCGTGTCAGCGTCTTCGATCTCCGACGTGGGCCCCGGGCCTGTCTCCCGGACCGAGTGGGTCGTCCAGCGCCTGCGCGAGGCCATCATGGAAGGCACGCTGCGCGGCGATCGCCCGCTGCGGGCGCGTGACTTCGCCGAGCAGTGGAGCGTCAGCGAGACCCCGGTGCGCGAGGCGTTCCAGCGGCTCGCGGCGGAGGGCTTCCTCGTCCACACCTCGCACCGCGGCGTCCGCGTCGCGCCGATCAGCCCCGACGAGCTCGCCGAGCTGTACGACCTCCGGGTCGTCCTCGAGCCGATGGCCCTGGGGCGCTCGCTCGAGCGGGCCGACGAGGAGTGGCTGGAATCCCTGCGCACGACCTTCGACCGCATGCAGGAGATCGCCACCACCGCTCCCGACGACCGCGCGGCCTACGACGCGGCCCACCGTGAGTGGCACTACGCGCTGATCTCCAAGGCGGGCAACTCCTGGTGGCCGCGCACGGTGCGGCTGCTGCGCGACCAGTGCGAGCGCTACTGGGTGCTGAGCCTCGAGCCGCGCGACATCGAGGAGATCTCCCGCGAGCACGAGCGCATCCAGGAGGCCAGCGTGGCCTGCCGGGTGCACGAGGCCACGCGGCTGCTGACCGACCACATCGCGGCCAGCGAAGCCGGCGTGCGCGCGCAGCTCGGCATCTAGCTCGCCGCGCGCCGTGCGCGCAGCTCGGCATCCAGCCGAGCCGCGCGCAGCCGTTCAGCGGCGGTTCAGCACTCCTTCGACTGCCCCGGGCCGCAGCCCAGAGCCGTCGGGGTCAGCTGGTCGAACAGCTTCCCGGACGAGATCGCCTCGTCGATGTTGTCGGGCGTGAAGACCATCGGCTCCACGGGGACGACCATCGCCGGCGGCTTCGCGCCACCGGGGATCGCCACGGCCCACTGCATCAGCAGCTTGCTGATCTTGTAGAACGGCTCGGTGATCGCCACGGCGATCTTCCCGGAGCGGATCTCCTCGATCTGCTGGGCCGTGTCCGGCCCGATGCCCGAGACGACGACGTCGTTCTTGCCGGCCTGCTTCATCGCCGCCGTCGCACCCTGGGCGATCGTCGTCGAGTTCGTGATCACGCCGGCGACGTCCGGGTTCTTGACCAGGGCGTTCTCGGCCGCCTGCTGGGCCCCAGCGGGATCGAACGAGGCCAGGTGCTTCTCGAAGACGACCTCGATGTCGGGATGGGCCGCGAGCGCCTTCTTCATCCCGGTCGTGGTGACGACGTCGGGCGCGCCGCCGGCGCCGCCGTTGATGAGGAAGACCTTCCCCTTGCCGCCGATCTTCTCGGAGACCGCGTTGACGAGCTTCTCACCGTTGTCGGCCAGCGGCTCGGCGAACGAGAACGCCATGTCGGTGCTCGTCGGCGGGATCAGCTCGCCGATCACCGGGATGCCCTTCGCCTTGGCCTGCGCGATCTGCGCGTTCAGCGACACCGGCGACGTCGGCAGGATGATCATCGCGTCGGGGTTGGTCCCGATCGCCGTCTCCATCTGCGACACCTGGCGGGCGGAGTTCTGGAAGCCGCCCGCGTCGTACACGGTGAGCTTGACGCCGTACTCCTTGGCGCCGTCCTGCCACCCCTGGACCATGCTCTTCTGCAGCGGCAGCGAGGTGTCGGCGATCAGCGCCGCCACGTTCAGCTGCTTGGTCGGCTTGACGAAGTTCGGCGGCGCGAACGAGTCGTAGTCGGGGAAGTCCGCGACCGATGCGCTCTTCGTCGTCGCCGTCGTCGTCGCCGCCGCCGCTGCCGTCGTGTCGGCCGCGGCCGCGGCCTGGGTGCTGGCGGCGGTGCTCGAATCGCTCGAGCTCGAGCCGCAGCCGCTGGCTACCAACGCGGTGATCGCCAACAGGGCAGGGGCGGTCCACAGCTTCTTGCTGTCCATGTCTCTCCTCCTCGTTTCAGCGCGGATGCGCTGGTGTTCCGGTTACGGGGTGTCCGTCTGGTTGAACTGGGCGCTCATGAGCGCCCGCACGGTCAAGTCGTCACGGTCGATCTCGCGGACGACGGTGCCGCGCCACAACACGAGGGCGCGGTCGCAGACCGTGGTGACCTCGCGCAGGTCGCTGCTCGTCCACAGGACCGCGTGCCCGCGCTCGCAGCAGGCGGCGACGAGGTCGTACAGCGCCTCGCGCCCGGCCACGTCGACGCCCGCCGTCGGGTCCTCGAAGACCAGCACGCGCGGCTCGGCCGCGAGCATCCGGGCCACCAGCGCCTTCTGCTGGTTGCCGCCGCTGAGCGCGGTGATGCTCATGCCGCTGCTCGCCGCACGGACCTGGCACTGCTCGAGGAAGCGGGAGGCGAGCCGCGCGTCGGCGGCGGGCCCGATCACGCTGAAGCGGCTCACGCGATCCAGCGACGACAGGGTCGCCGTCCGCCGCACCGAGAAGTTGGGGATGACGCCCTTCTGGCCGCGGTCACCGCTGACGTAGCCGATGCCCGAGCGGATCGCGCCGCGCGGCGACCGGACCGACACGCGCCGGCCGTCGATGCGGATCTCCCCGGCGTGCGGGCGCCGGGCGCCCGAGATGGCCGCGACGAGCTGCGTCACCCCGGAGTCCGGAAGGCCGACGAGCGAGACGATGTCGCCGCGCCCGAGCGCGAAGTCGACGTCGCGAAAGGCGCCGTCGCGGTCGCTCAGCCCGTTCACGGTCAGCAGCGGCGAGGTGTCGGCCGGCCGGCTGCGAGCGCGACGCTGGGCCGCGGCGCGCTGCGCGTCCTCGTGGACGACGGCGTCGTGACCGGCCATCAGCTCGACGAGGTCACGCGCGGGGAGCGACGGGTCGGCGTCGGCGACGATCTCGCCGTCGCGCATCACCGTGATCGCGGCCGCCACGCGCGGCAGCTCCTCGAGTCGGTGGGTGACGTAGATGAGCGCCGTCCCAGCCGCTCGCAGGCGCTCGATGACGTCGAACATGTACGCCGACTCGACCGGTGAGAGGACGGCGGTGGGCTCGTCGAAGATCATCAGCCGGCTGCCACGCGAGAGCGCGCGGGCGATGGCCACGAGCTGGCGATCGGCCAGGCTGATCGCGCCGACCGGCGTCTGCAGCCGGTGCTCCAGCCCGACGAACGCCAACGCCTCCACCGATCCCTCCCGCGGCCGCCGATCGAGCCATCCCAGTGGCGTGCGCTGACGCTCGTAGCCGAGCTCGACGTTCTCGAGCACGGTCAGCGACGGCACGAGGAAGTTGCGCTGGTGGACCGTGCCGATGCCCTGCTCCAGCGCGCCGTGCGGGCTGGTGAAGTGCACCGGCTCGCCCGCCACCTCGACGGTGCCGGAGTCGGGCCGCAGGGCCCCCGACAGGATCTTGATCAGCGTGGACTTCCCGGCCCCGTTCTCGCCGATCAGGCCGCGCGCCTCGCCCGGCGCCACGCCGAAGCTGACGTCGCGCAGGGCCAGGACGCCGTTGAACGCCTTGGAGACGCCGCGCGCGGCGACCGCGGACCCCGTCATGGCGATGCGGTCCGGGCCAGCCGGGCGGGAACCGCCTGGAAGACGATGGCGAGGACGATGAGGACGCCGCTGATGATGTTCTGCCACTCGCTGGCGATGCCGCGGAGGTCGATCGCGTTCGCGATGACGCCGAGCACGAGGACGCCGAGGACGACGCCGGCGACGTTGCCGCGCCCGGTCCCGAAGCCGACCCCGCCGATGAACACGGCGGCGTACGCGCTGAACATGATCGTCGCGCCCAGCGTGGCGTCGCCGGAGCCGACCCGCGAGGACAGCAGGATGCCGGCCACACCGGCGAAGAACCCGGAGATCGCGTAGGCCCCGACCTTGACCATCGGCGTCGGCACCCCGGCCAGCCACGCGGCGGTCTCGTTCCCGCCGACCGCGTAGACGTAGCGGCCGAACTTCAGCCGCTTGAGCAGCACCCAGGCGATCACCGCGCACACCGCCGCGGCCACGACCAGGCCGGGCACCGGGCCGATCTTCGAGGCCGCCAGGTCACCGTAGGCGGGATTCTGCGGCTGGATGGGGCCCTGGCTGGTGAGCAGCAGCGAGACCCCCAGGAGGATCTGCCCGGCCGCCAGCGTGACGACGATCGGCGACAGGCGCGCGATGCCGATCAGCAGGCCGTTGAGCAGCCCGATCGCGGTGACGGCACCGACCGCGATCGCGAAGCCCACCGCGACGGACGCGCCCGAGTCGACGACGCGTGCCGCCACGACCGTGGCGAAGGCGATGGAGCCCGAGAGCGAGAGGTCGATGCCGCCCACGAGCAGCGGGAACAGCAGGCCGATGCTCAGCACCGCGAGCACCGCGCTCTGGCGTCCGAGGTTCTGCAGGTTGATCTCCGTGCGGAAGAGCGGCTCGATCACCGACATGACGACGCACAGCAGCACCAGGAAGACGCCGACCAGGAACTCCGGCGACGTCCACATGCGCCCGCGGCCGGGCCCTCCGTCGCTCCCCTGCGCCTCGCCAGTCGGGCCCGGCGTGGCCTCGGGCTCGTCGGACGCGAGCACACGTTGACTGGCGGCCGTGCCGGCCGCCGGATCCAACCCCATCGTTGACCTCTCTCCTCGTTGGGCCGCGTCGGCGTCTAGGAGACGCCGACGATCGACCAGGGGTTCTTCTCGGTGTCGACGATCTGCGCCGTCGCGTCTTCCGACGGGAAGACCTCGAGCAGCGAGTCGGGAGCGGGCCAGTTGCGGAACATGTCGATGCCACCCTCACCCGCGACCCAGCGCACCGGCTCCCAGTCGGGCTGGTAGTTGCGGTAGCCGCCGGAGAACAGCTCGACCCGGTGGCCGCCCGGCTCGCGCATGTACAGGTAGGTGTTCTCGCCGTGGCCGTGCTTGCCGGGGCCGAACTCGATCGGGGTCCCGGACTCGATGATCACGTCGGCGGCGCGGACGACCTCCGACGGCTGGTCCAGCCAGAAGGCGAGGTGGTGGGTCCGACCCGGGTGACCCGCGGCGTCGGCGATGAGCGCGAGGTCGTGGGCCTGCTCGTTGTTGGTGAGCTCGGCGAAGAACGGCTCGGGCGCGTCGGGCGTCATCACCGTGCACTCCATGAAGCGGGCGCCGTGCACGTCGCGGTAGAAGGCGATGTCGTCGTTCATCGCGCCGGTGGCGATCGTCACGTGGTCGAGCTGGCGGGCTGCCGCGCCGACCGGCGCGAAGCGCTGCGGACGGGACGGGAAGGTCGACCGCAGCTCGGCCGGAGCGACGTAGCGCTCGACCTCCCACAGGACCTCGTGCAGGTGCCCGCCCGGCGAGCGGTAGCGGTAGGCGGGGCCGTGGCCGAGGACCGGCTCCTGCCATCCCTCGCCGCGCCCGGTGGCCTCGATGCGCTGCACGACGGTCTGCAGCTGCTCCGCGCCGGCGGCGCGCCAGCCGATGTGCGCGATCCCCGAGTAGGGGGCCTCGGTCACCGTGAGGCTGTGGTGGAACGGATCGCCCCAGGCGCGCAGGTGGACCGACTGGCCCTCGCTCGCCGTCTGCGAGAGTCCGATGACCTCCTCGAAGAAGCGGACGGTCTCATCGGGTTTGGGGCTGAGGAGCTCGAGGTGGGCGAGCTGGGAGAGCAGACCGAACATGCAACGTCCTTTTCGTGAACCTGCGGAGCCGGATCCCCACAGGACCCGGCCCACCGAATGATTTTCTATAGAATGTCGCGCGGATTGTCAATCCATCGGCGTCACTCCGGATGCCGGCCCACGAAGAAGGCCGCGTCGTCCTCCTCGGGCACCGACAGGCCGCTGGCCACCAGCGAGGCGCGCAGCGCCTGCATCTGCCCGTCGCTGATCCGGCCCTGCGGCGACCGGATCGGACCGCCGTTGTAGCCGTTGAGCCAGCCCTGGTACTTCCAGATGATGCGCGGCACGAGGTTGGTCCCGGCGACCGCCTCGCCCATGATCCGCATGTTGACCTGGCGCGCCGGCTGCACCTTCCAGTACAGCTCCATCGCCTCGTCGTAGCCGCCCGGCGTGCGCAGCAGCTCGAACATCCGCGGGACCACCGGCCCGAGGTACTCGTAGTTCGACGTCCCGAGGAACTGCATGTCGTAGGCGCGCACCCACGTCGGCGCGTTCATCTCGAACGGATCGGTGATGACGACCTGGTCGCGGAAGCGCTCGAAGACCTCGGAGATGCCGGCGACGCCCGGTGCCCCGATCTCGTTCTTGACGGCCACGACGTTGGGGCAGTCCTCGATCAGGCGCGCGATCAGCCGGGGCGAGAACGAGCTCGGATGCAGACGGCCGAAGTTCCACAGGTGGATGGCGAAGACGATCATGCCCATCGACGTGGAGCTCGCCAGCGCCGTGTAGTAGTCGTAGACGTCGTCCTCTGACAGCGGGTAGAAGGTCAGCGGGAACGACGGCAGCACGATGTCGACGCCGGCGTTCTCGGCGTAGGCGATGAGATCGAGGTTCTGCGCGAGCGTCGGCTCCGACGCCTGCAGGATCGTGATCAGCCGGCCATCGGCCTCGTCGACGGCGATGTCGATCAGCTCGCGCATCTCCGACGGCGTCGTGCCGTTCTCCGAGACCAGCAGCGTCCCGGCGTACCCCTGCTCGATCTGGAGGCGCACGTCGTGGCGGGTCGCCCGCTCGTTGAGCCCTTCGAGATCGGCGCGCAGGGTGCAGGACAAGCAGCCCGCGACACCGCGCAGGTGCTCGCGCGCCCAGGCGCGGGCTTCGCCGCGGCCGTAGCGCGCCATCAGTGCTGCCCACCCTGCGGAAGTCGGGAAACCATCGATCGCTCCTCCGTCGATTGCATTTTCAATAGAATGTATACCATCGCAGAATGCCCAGCGATACCTTCACGGCGGACGCGAGAGACCGGCGCCTGCCCCACGTGCCGACCCAGGCGCTGATCGGCGGCGACTGGTGCGACGGCGCCGCCGGCGTGTTCGCGGTCGTCGATCCCGCCACCGGCGACCCGCTCGCGCACGTCGCCGACTGTGACTTCACGCAGGCGCGCGCGGCCGTCGACGAGGCCGCCGCGGCGGGGGCCGCGTGGGCGGCGACGTCGCCCCGCAAGCGGTCCGACGTGCTGGCGCGCGCGCATCGCGCGGTCGTGCAGCGGCGCGAGGAGCTCGCGCTGCTGATCACCCTGGAGATGGGCAAGCCGCTGGCCGAGGCGCGCGGCGAGGTCGACTACGCCGCCGACTTCCTGCGCTGGTTCTCCGAGGAGGCGGTGCGCGTCGACGGCCACTACGGCCTGGCCCCCGACGGCCGCACCCGGATGCTCGTCACGCGCGCCCCGGTCGGCGTCTGCCTGCTCGTGACGCCCTGGAACTTCCCGCTGGCCATGGGCACCCGCAAGATCGCGCCGGCGCTGGCCGCCGGCTGCACCGTCGTCGTCAAGCCCGCCCCCCAGACGCCGTTGTCGACGCTGGCCCTCGCCGAGCTGCTGCAGGACGCGGGCGTCCCCGCGGGCGTCGTCAACGTCGTCACGACGACCGACGCTCCCGGGGTCGTGGAGCCGCTGCTGAGCGACCCGCGCGTGCGCAAGCTGTCGTTCACCGGTTCGACGGCCGTCGGCCGCGCCCTGGCCGCGCGCTCGGCGCAGCAGCTGCTGCGCCTGTCGCTGGAGCTCGGCGGCAACGCGCCGTTCCTCGTCCTGGCCGACGCCGACCTCGACCGCGCCGTCGAGGGAGCGATGCTGGCCAAGCTGCGCAACGGCGGCGAGGCGTGCACGGCGGCGAACCGCTTCTACGTCCACGAGTCGCTGGCCGAGCCGTTCGCCCAGCGGCTGACCGAGCGCTTCCGCGCGCTGCGCGTCGCCGCCGGCACCGAGCCGGGTGCCGACATCGGCCCCCTCATCGACGCCCGCCAGCGCGACCGGGTGGCCGAGCTGGTGCAGGACGCCATCGACCGCGGCGCGCAGGCGCCGGTCGGCGGAGCGGCCCTGGACGGACGCGGCTTCTTCTTCGCCCCGACCGTCCTGACCGAGGTCCCGGCCGACGCCCGGCTGTCGAGCGAGGAGATCTTCGGACCCGTGGCCCCGATCACCCCGTTCGCCGACGACGACGATGCGATCGCGCTGGCCAACGCCACCGAGTACGGCCTCGTCAGCTACCTCTACACCAGCCAGGTCGAGCGGGCGCTGCGGGTCGCCTCGGCGCTGGAATCGGGGATGGTCGGCCTCAATCGCGGGCTCGTCTCCAACGCCGCCGCCCCGTTCGGCGGGATCAAGGCATCCGGCTACGGGCGCGAGGGCGGTCCCCACGGCATCGAGGAGTACCTCGACGTGCGCTACCTGGCAATCGACGCCTGACGCCGACCGGATGTCCCGCGTCCCGGGCCGCCGCGGGCGGCCCGGGACGACGCGCCTCAGCCGCGGTCGCTGAACAGGCTGACGTCGGAGTTGTCGATGAAGTCCGGCGAGGTCCAGCCGTCGAGGTTGTACTCCGACATGCACTTCTCGACGAGGCCGGCGCACTCGTCCAGCAACCCGCTCTGCTTGGCCTGGAACAGCGTGCGCATGCGGTTGGTCGCGCCGGACGCGGCGTAGTTGATCTCGTAGAGCTCGTGACGGCTGGCGAACTCGCTGCCGACCGCGTCCCAGAACAGCTTCATGAGCTTGACGCGGTCCACCGCGGTCAGGTCGTAGGAGCCGCGCAGGTACTGGTCCAGGTAGGGCCGGATCTCCGGGTTCTGGAAGTCCTTGGCGTTGGAGTTCAGGTAGATCAGGCTCGAGCCGACCGTCTCCTCGACGATCTGCTTGATGCGCAGGTAGGCCTGCGGTCCCATGATCAGGTACGAGAGGCCGTAGGCCGTGTTCGGCTGGACCGCGCCGTTGTGCCACGGCTCGGCGCCCTGGATCATGCCGTCGGCGATGCCGGCGAACAGGTTGCGCCACATCAGCAGCTCGCCCACCGCCTGCTGGGTCGCCGGGTTCTTGTCGCTGCCGTTGAGCTGGACGGCCTTGTGCAGCAGCCCGGCGAAGAAGCCCAGCTTGACCGTGAGGCGGACGACGCCCTGGAAGGCGCCGCGCTCGAGCATGCCCGACTCGGCCATGAACTGGTTGGAGCGCTCCGCGTCGTAGAGGAGGACGTTCTCCCACGGGATCAGGGCGCGGTCGAAGATGATGATCGAGTCGTTCTCGTCCAGCCGGCTGGAGAGCGGGAAGTCGAACGGGCTGCCGGCGTGCGCGGCCTGGAACTCGTAGGAGTGACGCGCGAGCAGCTTGACGCCCGGCGTGTCCATCGGCGCCAGGAAGACCGCGCCGAACTCCTTGCCCTTCACCGGCGTGCCGATGTGGGCGATGAAGTTGTAGTGCGTCAGGGCGCTGTTGGTGGCGACGACCTTGGCGCCGCTGACCACGAGGCCGTTGTCGGTCTCGTCGACGACGTGGACGTAGACGTCGGAGACGTCGTCCGGCGCGCGGTGGCGGTCGACCGGCGGGTGGACGATGGCGTGGTTGAGGTAGAGGACGCGCTCCTGGCCTTCCTTGTACCAGCGCCGGGCGTTCTCCTGGAAGGGCGAGTAGTAGTCCTCGTTGGCGCCGAGCGCGCCGATGAACGAGGCCTTGTAGTCGGGGGACCGGCCCATCCAGCCGTAGACCATCTCCTGCCAGCGGGTGATCGCGTCCCGCGCGGAGGCGAGGTCCTCGCGCGAGTAGGGCGTCTTGAAGAAGGGGTGCGTGAATCCGCCGTTGCCGGTGTCGGTCGGGACGGTCAGCACGCCGCTGTTGGCCGGGTCGTGCAGCGCGTCGTACATGCGCGCCATCGAGCGGGCGCTGTTGCGGAACGCGGGATGGGTCGTGACGTCCTTGACGCGCTCTCCGTAGATCCAGATCTCGCGGCCGTCGCGCAGGCTCTCGAGGTACTCCTCGCCCGTGAACGGGCGCACGCTGTTGCGCTGGTCGGTGTCGATGGTCATGGCTTCTCTCCTCGTTGAAGGGTGCGGCGTCAGAAGAACTTGGGCTCGACCACGCGCGTGAACCGTCCCCGGCCCTCGGCGCGGGCGACGGCGAAGACCGAGGCCGCGGCGACCACGTCCTGGGTCGCGGTGCCGACGGACTTGAAGACCGAGACGCCGTGGCCGTTGCGCACCGCGGCGCCGTCGGCGAGGACGTCGGGCAGGCAGCGGACCTTCGCGTCGATCCAGGCTCCGTCGGCGATCGCGGCGAGCACGTCACCGGACTCGGCCCGCACGTGGTCGGTGTCGACGACCACCGATCCGGCCCGGGCGAACGTGTCGCTGTCGATCTCGCGCAGGCCCGGCATGGTCGAGCCGATCGAGTTGACGTGCGTGTCGTCGCGCAGCCACGCGCCGCGCAGGGCGACGACGTTGGAGTCCACGCCGGTGTTGGTCGCCACGACGACGACGGAGGCGTCGGCCGCCTCCTCGGCGCTGTCCACGGCGGCGACGTCGACGCCCAGTTGCTCGCTCATCTCGGTCGCGAACGCCGCGCGCCGGGCGGGGTTGGGGCTGAAGACGCGAACGCGGCGGATCGGCAGCACGGAGCAGACCGCCTCGAGGTTGGTCCGCGCCTCCAGGCCCGAGCCGATCACGCCGACGTCGGCGACGTCGCGGTCCCCGAGGATCGTCTGGGTGGCCAGCCCGGTGGTCGCCCCGGTGCGCGCGGCGGTCAGGTAGCTGGCGTCCATCAGCGACAGCAGCTCGCCGGTCGAGGCGCGGTAGAGGGCGATCAGGTAGCGGACGCCGTCGGCGGCCGATCCGTTGAAGACCTTGAAGCCCATCACGTCGAGGCTTCCGACGACGGCGGGCATCAGGCGGAAGAAGCCGGCGCGGCTGGCGAGGTTGATGCGCGGCACGGTGTCGACGCCGCCGGCCGCCTCGCTCCGCAGGCCCTCGCCGAGGTCCTCGATCAGGCGTGCCATGTCGATCGACGCGCGCACCTCGTCACCGTTCAGCATGAGGGTCGGGGACCCGTTCTCGTTCGGCACCGATCAGCTCCCGACCAGGGCGACGACGCGCGCCGGCGCGGCGCTGGCACCCTGGATGCGCAGCGGGAAGCAGGCGACGGTGAAGCCGGTGGCCGGCAGCGACGAGAGGTTGACCAGCCGCTCGATCTGCGAGTAGGGCAGGTCGGCCTGGTGGGCCTCCCAGAAGACCTCGGTCGCGTGGTCGCGCAGGGCGTCGGCGGCCTGCATGCGCAGCGGCCGGTCCCAGCCCCACGCGTCGATCCCCATGACCCGCACGCCGTGGTCAAACAGCCAGCGCGTCGCCTCGGCGGTGACGCCGGGCCCGCGGTCGATGTAGTCGGCCTGCCCGTAGAAGCGGTCGCGATCGGTGCGCATGAGGACGATGTCACCGTCCCGCAGCGTGTGCCCGGCGGCGTCGATGCCGGCGGCCATCCGCTCGGCCGTCACCGCCTGCCCGTCCTCCAGGTCGGTCACGTCGACGACCACGCCGGGTCCGAAGAAGCGCTCCAGCGGGAGTTGGTCGATCGTCTGGGCCGGCTCTCCCTGGATCCGCGAGTTGTAGTGGTACGGCGCGTCGACGTGCGTCGAGTTGTGCGTTCCGAGCGTGATCGTCTCGCGCGTCCAGCCCTCGCCGTCCCGCAGCAGCTCCGACGGGACGCCGTAGATCGCCTCGATCTCCGCGGCGCCCGCGGCGTGGTCGAGGAAGGTGACGTCGTTGCGCTGGAACTCCGGGGTCTCGGGCGGACTCGGAACGATGGGGGCCGACAGATCGATGATGCGCAAGGCGTCTCCTAGAGGGTTTGGCACCACCATATTCTGCCAACTATATTCTGTTGTCAACTCCCGGTCGCGGTCTTGGCCGTGGGCCACCAGCGCTCCTCCTGCGGCTGGCCGAGCACGTTGCGCAGGACCCCCAGGCCCTCGATCTCGAGCTCGACGACGTCGCCCGGCTCGAGCTGCCGGCCGAGCTCGAAGGTCGACCCGCCGTTGCAGGTCCCGCTGCCCAGCAGCATCCCGGGCTGGACCCGCTCGCCCTGGGAGGCGAACGCCACGAGCTCGCCCAGCGACCAGATCGCCTCGGAGCTGGGGGCATCGCAGAGCGTCTCGCCGTTGACCCGCGCCCGCATGCGCAGCGCGTGCGGGTCCAGCTCGTCGAGCGTGGCGATCCACGGGCCGGTGGCGCACCCGAAGTGCTTGCCCTTCGACGGCCCCAGCCCGCCCTGCATCTCGCGCCCCTGGATGTCGCGGGCGCTGAAGTCGTTGAGGATGGTCAGCCCGACGACGTGGTCGAGCGCCTCGTCGGGCGTCAGGTTGGCGCCGCAGCGGCCGATGACGATGCCCAGCTCGAGCTCGTAGTCCATGCGGCGCGTGTAGTGCGGCCACGGCACCGTGTCCTCGGGGCCGAAGAACGCGAGCGGGTTGCCGAAGTACGAGACGGGCAGCTCGTAGAGGACGTCGGGGACCTCGCGGCCGAGGAGCTTGTACCCGGTGGAGAAGTGCCGGTCGAAGGCCATGAAGTCCCGATACGCGCTCGGGTCGAGCGCGTTCGTGAGGGCCGGCGCCCCATCCACGCGCGCATCGCCCGAGGGATCCTCCAGCGCGCCCCGCGCGGCGTCCAGGAACGCATCGCCGCCACCGAGGGCCGCGGCCATGCTGGAAGGCACGATCGCCGATGCGATCGTCCGCGCCGCCGCGGGAGTGGCTCCCCGCCGCTGCAGCCGCAGCCGCTCCGCCTGACGCACGTCGAACCAACCGGCGTCCGGATCGTCGGCGACGAGGATCCGGGCCTCTGCGCCGTCGGGACCGGCGGCGCACATGCGGGCAAGCTTCATCTCACTCCTTCGTTGGCTTGCCCTGCAGAATATAGAAAGTATTCAGCCCATGGCGCCTCCGACGGGGCGGCGGGCGATCCGGCGAGCGCCCGTCTGCCACAGCCGCGGGAAGCGGGCCGCGCGGAAGGGCTCGAGCTCGGGCGGCCGGCGCCCCGTCATGATCAGCTCCGCGAGGGCATCGCCCGCCGGTGCCGCGATCGTCATGCCGAGCATCGAGTAGGCCGTGGCCAGGTACAGGTTCTCGTGGCGCGGGCAGCGGTCGATGATCGGCAGCCCGTCCGGCGCGATCGGCCGCATGCCCGTCCACACCTGCTCCAGCTCGGGCGGCGCGAAGTCGCGGACCATCCCGCCGACGCCGCGCACCATCGTGGCGACGCGGCGCTGGTCCAGGCGGGCGTTGACGCCGCTGAACTCCATCGTCCCCGCCACGCGCAGGCGGTCGCCCAGCGGGCTGCAGGCCACGTGCGGCTCGAGCAGCAGCAGCGCGCGCCGCGGCATCGGGCCGCCGCGCACCTCGAAGCTGTAGCCCTTCCCCGGCGCCACCGGCAGCCGCACGCCCAGCTCGCGGGTCAGTCGCGGCGTCCACGCACCCGCAGCGAGGACCACCGCGTCGCAGTCCACAGAGCCGGCGGTGCTGCGCAGCGCCCGCACACGGCCGCCGTCGACCTCGAGGCCGAGCACCTCGGCTCCCTGCTCCAGCGTGACCCCCATCGCCGCAAGCCGCTGCGACAGCGCGGCCATCAGGGTCGGCGGGTGCACGTGGCGGTGCTCCTCGACGAGCAGGCCCGCCCGCACGACGTCGGCCAGGATCGGCTCCTGCTCGTGCAGCTCCCCGGCCTCCAGGACGCGCTCGGGCAGTGTGTGGCCCAGCGCCCGCATCGGCTGCAGGGCGTCCAGGAAGCGCTGCGCGCCGTCGCGCTCGCGCGCGCAGACGAGCAGGCCCGTGCGCTGCAGGGGAACGTCGACGCCGTCGTCGATCCAGCGGTCGATCAGCTCGAAGGCCCGGCGGCCCAGCCGCGCGAGCGCCTCGGTCCCGTGGCGATGGTCACGCGCGTTGCAGTGGCTGGCGAACCCGGCCAGCCAGCCGAGCATGCGCGGCACGCTGGCCGGCGCGAAGTACAGCGCGGAGTCGCGCTGCAGCAGGGAGCGCACGCCGTCGGCGGCGAGCCCGGGCTCGGGCAGCGGCCCGGCCTGGGCCGGGCACAGCCAGCCGGCGTTGCCCGCCGACGCCCCGCTCCCGAGCCGGTTGCTCTCCAGGACGGTGACCTCGGCCCCGCGGCGGCGCAGCGAGTACGCCGCCGACAGCCCGGCCACGCCGCCACCGACGACGACGACCCGCTGGGCGCTCACCCGGCGGTCGCGCTCGTCCGGCGTGCGCGGCCGCGCTGCGTCTGGTCGGCGTCCACGCCGCGGCCGTCCTCGGTGAGGACGACGCCGTAGGCCTCCTCGGCCGTCGCCGCCGAGACGTAGCCGTCGACCACGTCGGCGAGCACGCGCTCGGGATCGCGCGCCAGCGGGTCGCCGTATCCGCCGCCTCCGCCGGTGCGGAAGCTGACCACGTCGCCGGCGCGCAGCCCGTACTCGGTGGCCTTGCGGAACTCGTCCACGTCGCCGTCGGCCCGGGTCACCACGATCGTGTTGGGCGCCCCCTCGCCGCCGCCGAACAGCCCCCACGGAGGGCAGTCATGGCGGTCGTAGCCGCTGAGCAGCTCGAGCTCGTCGGTGCAGCGGTAGTCCTTGACGATCCCCAACCCGCCACGGAACTGGCCCGCGCCGCCGGAGTCCGCGCGCAGCTGGAAGCGCTCGAGGACGACGGGGTACTTGTGCTCGAGCACCTCGGCCGGGATGACGCGGATGTCGCCGAAGAGCAGCGCGTTCTCGCCGTCGGCGAACGGCTTCGCGCCCCAGCCGCCTCCCTCGGTGTCGGCGATGATGATGAACGACCCGTCGCGCGGGCTGCGACCGGCCATGTGCATCACCGCGCAGCGCCCGTAGTCGGCGGCGGTGACGCGTTGCGGGATGGCCGGGGCGAGCGCCTTGCGGACCAGGTCGATGAGCAGCTCCAGCGGCACGAAGGCCCACAACGTCGGGCTCGGACGCTGCGCGTCGAGCAGGCAGCCCTCCGGGACGATCACGCTCATCGGCCGGAAGTGACCGGCGTTGGCCGGCTCGTTGGGGGTGGTCAGCGTCTTGAACGCGAGGCTGAGCTCGGAGTGCGTGATGTGGCGGTTGGCGTTCAGCGGCCCCCGGCACGGACCGTCGGTCCCGGTGAGGTCGAACTCGATCTCGTCTCCGCGCACGCGGACCGTGACCGCCACCCGCAGCGGGCGGTCCAGGTCGACCCCGTCGTTGTCGACGAAGCCCTCCGCGTGGTACTCCCCGTCGGGCATCTCGCGCACCGCGGCGCGGGCCTGCTCCTCGCCCTGGGCGATGAGCAGGTCGACGCAGCGGCGGAAGACGTCGAGCCCGTGGCGGTCGATCAGCGAGCGCAGGCGCGCGACGCCGGTGTGGCAGGAGCCGACCTGGGCGTTGAGATCGCCGATCACCGAGTCGGGCAGCCGCGAGTTGCCCTGGATGATGCGGATCACGTTCTCGTCGACCACGCCCGCGCTGGAGAGCTTGATCGACCGCAGGAACAGCCCCTCCTGGTAGACGTTGGTGGCGTCGCTGCTGCCCCCGGCGGACTTGCCGCCCATGTCGTGCCAGTGGGCCCGCGCGCCGGCGAAGGCGATGACCTGGCCGTCGTAGAAGACCGGCTGCACGACGGTCACGTCGTTGAGGTGGAACGAGCTCGTGTACGGGTCGTTGGTCAGGTAGACGTCGCCCTCGCTCATCGCCGCGACCCCGCCGACGTCGTCGAGGATCGAGCGGATCGCGTTGGGCATGTCGCACAGGAACTGCGGCAGCCCGGCGGCCTGGGCCAGCGTCTCGGCGTGCTCGTTGAAGAGCCCGACGCTGAAGTCGAGCATCTCGTAGATGATCGGGTTGTAGGACGACCGCATCAGGTCGATCTTCATCTCGTTGGTGACCGAGACGAGCGCGTTGCGGACGATCTCCGCGACGATCGGCACCTGGCGGTGGCTGTCGGTAGCCATGATGGTCCCTCTCAGGAGCCGCGGTTGGCGGTGAGGACGAGGTTGGCGGTGGCGTCGACCGAGACGTCGAACCACGGCGGCACGATGGTGGTCGAGCCGTCGTCGTCGATGATCAGCGGTCCGCGCAGGGCGGTGTCGCGACCGAGGTCGCGGCGGCGGTGGACCGGCGTGTCGTGGAAGCGGCCGTCGAAGCGCACCGGGCGCTGCGCCAGCGCGGTGGCGCCGGCGGGCGCGCCGTCGGACAGCTCGGGCGGCGCCGGCTTGGTGACCGAGCCGATCGCGGCCACGCGGAAGCTGACCATCTCGACCGGGCTCTCGGCGGCGTGGTGGCCGTACTTGCGCTGGTAGGCGGCATCGAACAGCGGCTTCAGCTCCGCGGGATCGACGTCCCCGGCCACCGTCACGGCGAGGGTGTGCTCCTGGCCGACGTAGCGCAGGTCCAGCGCGTGCACGAACGACGTCTCCTCGTCGAGCACCTGCTGCTCGCGCAGCGCCGCGCGGCCCTCGTCGCGCAGCTGCGCAAAGGCGGCGGCGAGCACCGCCGGGTCGAGGTCGTCGGCGCGGGCGATCGAGGTCCGCGCCAGATCGTGGCGGACGTCGGCGGCGAGCATGCCCCAGGCCGAGAACATCCCCGGCGCCGGCGGCACGATGACCGTGGCGATCCCGATCTCGTCGCAGATCTCGGCGGCGTGCATCGGACCGGCGCCGCCGTAGGCGACCATCGCGAAGTCGGCGGGATCCAGACCCTGGGCCACGGTCAGCTCGCGGATGGCCAGCGCCATCTTGGTGTTGATCACGCGCAGGATCCCCTCGGCCGCCTCGGGCACGGTGAGCCCGAGCGGCCGGGCGATCCGCTCCTCGATGGCGCGCGTCGCGGCCTCGACGTCGAGGGCGATCGCGTCGCCGAGGACGCCGGCCGGGTCCAGCCGCCCGAGGACGAGGTTGGCGTCGGTGACCGTCGGCTCGACGCCGCCCTGGCCGTAGCAGACGGGTCCGGGGGCGGCCCCGGCGCTCTCCGGTCCGACCCGCAGGCCGGTGGACCCCTCGACGCGGGCGATCGAGCCGCCGCCGGCGCCGATCGCGTTGACCCGGACGGTGGGGACGAGCATCGGATGGCCGTGCGCATCGGCACGGCTGTCGATCTCGATCGCGCCGTCGACGATCAGGGCGGCGTCGAAGCTCGTGCCGCCCATGTCCGCGGTGACCAGGTTGCGCAGGCGGTGCGTGCCCGAGCCGTCGTCGCGGCGCGACAGCGCCTGCGCGCCGACGGCGCCGCCGACCGGCCCCGACAGCAGCGAGTGGATCGGGCGCACCGCGGCGGCGGCCGCGCTCATGATGCCGCCGCTGGACTTCATGATGTTGACCTCGTGGCGCAGCCCGCGCGCCGCGAGGCGCTCGCGCACCACGCTGAGGTAGCGCTGGAAGAGCGGCAGCACGTAGGCGTTGAGGACGGTCGTACTCGTGCGCTCGTACTCGCGCCACTCGTTGGCGATCTCGTGCGAGACGGAGACCAGGACGTCGTCGCCCAGCTCCTGCTGCAGGATCCGCCCGATCATCGCCTCGTGGGCGGGGTCGACGTAGGCGTTGAGGGTGGCCACCGCGACGGCCTCGGCGCCGCTGTCGCGGATCTCCTGCGCCAGCCGGCGGACCTCGTCGGGATCGACAGGGCGCAGCTCGCGGCCGAACCCGTCGATGCGCTCGTCGAGCTCGAAGCGGCGGCGGCGGGGGACGAGCGGCTGGGGGCGCTGGTAGAAGAGGTCGTACATCTCCTTCTTCTCCATCAGCCCGATCTCCAGCGCGTCGCGGAAGCCCTTGGTCGTGACCAGCGCGACCTCGGCGCCGCGGCCCTGGACGATCGCGTTCAGCCCGACGGTCGTGCCGTGGACGAAGAAGCGGACGCGGTCGAGGTCGACGTCGAGCCGCTCGAGCCCGGTGATGACCGCCTCGACCGAGTCGTGCGGGGTGCTCAGCACCTTCCCGACGCGCAGCGCGCCGGTCTGCGCGTCGAGGACGACGAAGTCGGTGAACGTGCCGCCGATGTCGATCGCCACCCTCAGGGTGCTGGTGTCACGGTCCATCGGGTGCCTCCTCGGCGGGCCGGCGGACCTCGAGCAGGAAGCAGCCGACCTCGGTGTTGCGAACGTGGATGTAGTCGACGAGCGGATCGGCGAGCAGCCGGCCGATCGACGCCTCGACCCGGGCCGTGCGGCCGTCGTCGAGGCGGACCTGGGCGCGCAGGACGCGACCGTCGCCGTAGGCGTTGAGCGTCAGCGCGAGCTCGCGCAGCGCGGCCGGGAAGGTCCCGACCTCGGCGTACGGCGAGCACGGCTCCGCGTGGACGAAGACCGGGCCGGGCAGCGGGTAGGGCTCCCGGCCGGCGAACTCGTCATGGGTGAACAGGATGCAGCGGTCGACTCCGACCTCGAACATCGCCAGGCACGTGCGGCACGGCCCGTAGCCCGCGGCGACGCCGACGCTGGCCGGGTAGCCCCAGACCGGCGTCTTGAGCGTGGTGCGCACGGCGGCGGCGGTGTCCTCCGCCAGCGGGACGATCCGAAATCCGCCGCGCCGCTCAGCCATGGCGCGGCGTCGTGCGGAACGACTGCTGGACGATCGTCCGCATCACCGAGACGACCGACTTGATCGCCTCCAGCGGGACCCCGTCGTCGGCCAGCACGCGCGGGTAGAAGGTCCCGCCGTCGCGGCAGCCCTCGGCCACGGCCGCCTCGATCGCGGCCCCGACCGCGTCGGGGAACGTGAAGATGTCCGGACGCTCGGCCAGCACCGCCAGCGCCGCGGAGACCGCGTAGGCACCGCAGTTGGAGACCGCGGCCGGGAACAGGTGCTGGGTCGCGGTGGCGCAGACGATCAGCTCGCCGTTGGGGACGATCGCCCGCGCCTGCTCGAACATCTTGCCGAAGCCGATCTCGTTGCCGCCGTCGCCGATGGCCACGGTGAGGCGGCCGGCGGCGTTGAGCTGCTCGATCAGGTCGTCGGCCTGGAAGTCCTGCTCGAAGGGCGAGCCGAGGACGGTGTGGGCGATGCCGTCGGCGCTGCGGCCGAGCTTCTCGATGGAGATCGCGGCGATGTAGTCGTCGGCGGGCCGGGGAGCCTGACGGATCTCGAAGCCCCCGCCCAGAGCGGTGCGCGTCGCCTCCATCACGGCGGTCATCTCCGGGGGCACGATGACGTCGACGGCCGTCCCCAGGCGCTCCAGCGACTGGGCCAGGACGCCGGCGCCGATCGGGCCGTCGACCTCCCCGTGGGGCAGCTCGTCGAAGACGATCCCGGTGAAGATCGCCGCACGACCGTCGCCCAGGGCGAACAGCGGCTGGGCCAGCTCGAGGCTCAGCGGCCGGTCGGTGCGCGCGGCGGCGTAGAGCCGGGGCACGACACCGATGGGCATGCCCTGCGTGCGCATCTCCACGGTCGCGATGCGATCGAGGTTCTCGAAGGTCTCCGGCCGCATGGGCTCGGTGTTCATGGGTGAGTCCGTTCTGAGGGAATGGGAAGGGGAGTCAGGTCCGGCGAGCGCACTACGTCCGCCGCCTCGACCACGCGTCGACCCCGACCGCGAGCAGGATCACGCCACCCTGGAACATGTCCGAGTAGATGGCGTCGATGTTCAGCAGGTTGAAGCCGTTGGAGATCATCGTGAGCATCAGCACGCCCAGGACGCACCGCCAGATCGCGCCCTCACCGCCGAAGATGCTGATCCCGCCGATGACGATCCCGGCGATGACGGTCAGCTCGCTGCCGGCGCCCGCGTCGGCCTGGCCGGTCGAGATGCGCGAGGCGAGCAGGACGCCCGCGACCGATGCGCAGAAGCCCGAGACGACGAAGGTGAGGGCGCGGATGAGCTGCACGCGCACCCCGGACAGGCGCGCGGCCTCGCGGTTTCCGCCGGTGCCGTAGATGTAGCGGCCCAGCGTGGTCCGCGAGAGGATGAAGCCGCCGATGAGCGCGAAGACGAGCCAGGTCCAGATGCCGTAGGTGATCCCCAGCACGCCGCCCTGGCCGAAGGTGGAGAAGCTCGGCTCCGTCACCGTCAGCAGGAGGCCGCCGGTGAGGACGAGCGCGAGCCCGCGGAAGACGATCTGGGTGCCGAGCGTGGCGATGAAGGGGTTGATGCGCCCCCACGTCACGAGGCCGCCGTTGATGGCGCCCATGCCGACGCCGACCAGGGCACCGGCGAGCAGGGCGCCGGTCGGCCCGAGCGGGTCGACGAGCTTGGCGGCGACGACGCCGGCGACCGCGAAGATCGAGGCGACCGACAGGTCGAACCCGCCGGCGATGAACACGAGGGTGCCGCCCACGGCCATGATGCCGACCGGCGCGGTCTGGTCGAGCATCGCCAGGATGTTCGACTTCGTCAGGAAGGCGTCGCTGGCCACCGAGAGGGTGATGAACAGCGCGAGGAAGCTCGCGACGATGCCGTACTCGCGCGCGATCTCGCGCCCTGCCGCCGCGCCGGAGCGGCCGGGGCCGCCTCGGACCCCGACTCCTAGCCCACGTAGTCCTGCCACAGCTGTCCTTCCACTCGCGGTTGATCTCTGGGTTGGACGCGCGGCGTCCTCACCGGGCTCCGACGCGGTGGCGTCGGAGCCCGGTGGCGGGGCGTTCGTGGGGCGTCAGCCCGTCCACTGCGGCTTGAAGCCGTCCGCGTTGGCCTTGGTGATCTTGGGGTCGATCCCGAGGTTCTCGCTCACGTTGATCGCCTGGCCGGTGACCTTCGGATCGGCGAAGGCCTTCTCCAGGACGTCGAAGGTCGCCTGGCCGATGGAGTACGGCAGGTTCGCCACCGTCCCGTACCAGGCGCCGGACTTGACGCCCGCCAGGCCGAGCGTGCTGCCGCCCAGGCCGATCAGCTTGACCTTGCCCTTGAGCCCGGCCGTGTTCACGGCCAGCTCGGATCCGCGGATGATCTGGTCCCCGCTGCCGGCGATGACCTTGATGTCGGGGTTGGCCGCGAGGATGTTCTGGGTGACCTTCTGGCCGCCCTCCGCGGTGTAGCCACCGGCGTCGCGGTAGGTGGCGAGCTTGATCGCCGGGTTCTTGGCGATCGCCTCCTTGAAGCCGCCGACCAGCGCCTGCTCCCCGGCCAGCGCGAGGCTGCCGGACAGGTAGGCGACGGGGCACGGGTTCGTCTTCGCGCACGCGTCGACGGCCATCTCGCCCAGCCAGATCCCGCGCTGGAACTGCGTCGCGTCCATGACGGCCGCGGTCTGACCGGGGACCTGGGTGTCGATCGTCTTCATGTCCGGGCCCAGCGGGTTGTTCATCGCCACGACCTTGATGCCCTTGGCCGCGGCGGCCTTGACCGCCGGAACCGCGGTGGCCGGGTCCAGCGGCAGCAGAGCGATCGCGTCATAGCCGCCCTGCTGGGTGATCTGCTGGATGTTGGCGTAGGCCTTCTGGGGATCGAAGCCCGGGTCGAAGACCTTGAGCTCGACGTCCTTGCCCTTGGCCCGGTCCTTGATGCCGTCGTACAGCGCCGCGGTGAACGTGTTGCTCAGCGGCACGATGACGGCGATCTTCTTCTTGCCCACCGAGCCGGCGGTGGTCGACGCCGACGCGGTCGACGCTCCGGCCGCGGTGGACGACGAGCTGCCGCTGCTGCCACAGCCCGCGACCAGCGCCGCGACGGTCAACGCACCAACGGCGCCCAGCAGGGGCGTTCCCACACCTCGGCATGCATCACGCAAGCGAGCCATTGCTCCAACCTCCTTGATGAAGCTCCTGAGCCCTCGAGCTCGAAAAGCCTTTGGTATGTGACATGTCATGAACGTCTTTGCGGTGGACCGACCGGTCCGTACCCGCCGCCGCCGCCGGTCTCGTGCAGGAGCACGTCCCCGCGTGACAGGCCGAGCCGGTTGGCCTTGAGCATCGTCCGGGCCTCGGGGGTGCCGGGGTTGAGCTGCACCCGGGGCGGGGCTCCCGCCTCCCCGCCGAAGAGACCCCAGGCCGGCGTCTTGGAGCGCTCGTACCAGAGGCTGACCCAGACGTCGTCGTCCTCGATCTCGAGCTCGCGCACGGCACCGTCGCCGCCGCGCCAGGCACCCGCCCCGCCGGAGTCGGCGCGGATCGCGTAGCGCCGGACGCGCAGCGGGTAGCGCGACTCGACGATCTCGATCGGGATGTCGTCGATCGCGCCGTTGGTGCTGTTGATGAGGGCGCTCTCGCCGTCGCTTCCGTCCCACGCGCCCCACCCGCCCACCAGGCACTCGACGTGCACGAAGGGCCGGCCGCTGCGGTCGCGCAGGCCCGACAGGTAGGTGCACATCGAATCGCCGTGGCTGGCCGCGGCGACCTGGCCCGGGAGGACCGGGGCCAGCGCCTTCGCGAGCAGGTCGATGAGCAGCCCGAGCGGGCTGAAGTAGAACTGGCAGGCGGCGGGCTCCTGGGCCGCGAGCAGCGAGCCGCGGCGGATGTCCAGGCGCAGCGGGGCGAACGTCCCGCCGGTGATCGGGCGGTCGGGGTTGATGAGGCGGCGGAAGGCGACCCGGGTGGCCGAGAGCGCCTGCGCCTCGCCGCAGTTGATGGCGCCGCGGGTCTGATCGTCGGTCTCGGTGAGATCGACGAGCATCTCGTCACCCTCGACGGTGACGGTCATCCGGATCCACACCGGGTCGTCGGAGACGCCGTCGTCGTCCATGCAGCCTTCGGCCCGGTAGACCCCGTCGGGCACGGCCGCCACGGCAGCGCGATCGAGGGCCTCGCTCTGGGCGAAGATCTGGTCGCGCGCCTCGCGCACGGTCTCCAGCCCGTAGCGGTCGTAGATCGCGCCGAGGCGACGCTCGCCGGTCCGCGCGACGGCGATCTGCGCGTGCAGGTCGCCGACCATCATCGACGGGAAGCGCACGTTGCGGCGCAGGATGTCGACGATCTCCTCGCGCAGCTCGCCGCCCTCCACCACCTTGGTCGGGCCCAGGCGCAGGCCCTCCTGGTAGATCTCGGTGGAGTCGGTCGGCGCGGGCGCGTCCTTGGCGCCGATGTCCAGCCAGTGGGCGCGCGACGCCGAAAAGCCGACCAGCTCGCCCCGCCAGTGGATGGGGGCGATGATCGTCATGTCGCCCAGGTGCGTCCCGGTCATGTAGGAGTCGTTCATCAGCCAGACGTCCCCGGGGACCCAGACGCCGGCGCCGAAGCGCTCCTCGATCAGCTCGACACAGACCTCGAGGTTGCCGAGGAAGATGGGCAGCCCGGCCGACTGCCCGAGCATGCCCTTGCCCTCGTCGAGCAGCCCGACGGAGCAGTCCTTCATCTCGTAGATGATCGGGTTGTAGGCCGACCGGATCAGCGTCGCGTTCATCTCCTCGGCCACCGAGATGAAGGCGTTGCGGATGATCTCCGTGGTGATCGGGTCGACGTGAGTCGGGGCCTGCGCCATAGTGCAATATTACATTGCACCCACCGGAGGCACAAGTGAACCCCACACCCGGCCATCAGGTCGACGCCCTCGTCGCGCAGCTCACGCCGTTCCTGGAGATTCCCAGCATCAGCGCCGAACCGGCCCACGCCGAGGACGTGCGCCGCGCCGGGGCGTGGGTGCGCGACGCCGTCCGGGCCGCGGGCGGGGACGCCGAGATGATCGACTGGGAGGGGCATCCGCTCGTCGTCGGCGAGGTGCCCGCCTCGCGCGCGCCCGCGAGTGCACCCACGGTCATGGTCTACGGCCACTTCGACGTCCAGCCGCCGGAGCCGCGGGAGCAGTGGGCCTCCGACCCGTTCGTGGCGACGGTGCGCGACGGCTGGCTGCACGCCCGCGGCGTCGCCGACAACAAGGGCCAGCTGTTCATGCTCCTGCGCGCGGTGGCCGAGCTGGCCGGCGAGGAGGCCCTCCCGGTCAACGTGCGCATCTGCTGCGACGGCGAGGAGGAGACGCTCGGCCACTCGATCGTCGACTTCCTCGCCGCCGACGAGCGCGGGGCCGACGCCTGCGTGATCTTCGACTTCGCCTATCAGGAGGGCCGTCCGGCCTTCATCGTGGCGACCCGCGGCATGGTCTTCTTCCGCGTGCACGTGCGGACCGGGGCCGGGGACCTGCACTCCGGGATGTACGGCGGCGCGGCCCTCAACGCGATCCACGCGCTGACGACGGCGCTGGGGGCCACGCTGGCCCGGGACGGCCGGCTGCCCGAGCCGCTGCGCGCCGGGATCGCCGCCGTGGACGACGCCGAGGCGGCGGCGTGGGCGCAGCTGCGCCACGGCTCGCAGGAGCTGGCGGCCGCCGGCGCGCGCCCGATGGACCCGAGCGCCGCCGACGAGTTCCACGCGCGCACCTGGGCCGAGCCGACCGTCGAGATCAACGGGGTGCTCGGCGGCGAGCCGCTGCTGCAGAAGACCGTCCTCCCCGTGCAGGCCCAGGCCAACGTCTCCCTGCGCCTCGCTCCCGGCCAGGACGCCGACGTCGTCTCGGCCGCGTTCGAGCAGCTGCTGCGCGACGCGCTGCCCGCCGGCGCCGAGCTCACCCTGGAGCGGCTCTCCTCGACGCCGGCCGGAAGCGTGGACCCGCACGCCCGGGCGATCCAGCTCGGCCTGGACGCCTTCGAGCGCGCGACCGGCACGCGCCCGCTGCTCGTGCGCGCCGGAGGGACGCTGCCGATCGCGCGAGCGCTGGCCGACCGCGGGATCCCGACGATCATGACGGGCTTCCTCCCACCCGAGGCCAATGCGCACGCGCCCAACGAGGGCATCCCGCTGGCCACGCTCCCGCTCGGCGTCGCCGCCGCGCGGGAGCTGCTGACCGCGTGGGCCGCGCTCTAGGCCGAAGCCGCTTCGCGAAGCTGCGACCGCCGCGCCGCGGTCGCAGCGACGTCGATCTCGTTCCCGCCGTCGTGGAGGATGACGCCGTACTCGTCGGCCAGCTGCTCGCGTGAGGTGACGTAGCCGCCGCGCAGGTCGGCGGCCACCGACTCGAGGTCGCGCTGCACGGGATCGCCGTAGCCACCGCCGCCGGCGAGCTCGAAGCTGATGACCTCGCCCTTGGCCACCGGGTGGTCGGTCGTCTTGGACGGCAGCTCGCGACGGCTTCCGTCCGGCGAGATGATCGCGACCCGGTTGGCCAGCGCGCTGCCGCCCCCGAAGACGCCGCTGGGCGGGAAGACCTGACGCTCGAAGCCGGCGTTGAGCTGCCCGTCCTGGAGGCACTCGTACTGCTTGACCACGCCCAGTCCGCCGCGATGGAGGCCGGCGCCGCCGGAGTCCTCGCGCAGCCGGTACTGGCGCAGCAGGACCGGGTAGCGCATCTCCATGATCTCGATGGGGATCACCCGGATCTCGCCGAAGAGCAGGCCGCTCTCGCCGTCCTCGTACGGCTTGGCGCCCCAGCCGCCGCCCTCGGTGTCGGCGAGGATGCGGTAGCCGCCGGAGCGATCGCGGAACTTGATGTGGGCCGGGCAGCAGCGCCCGTAGTCGTCGGCGTTGACGCGGTCGGGCATCCCGGAGGCCAGCGCCCGCCGGACGACGTCCTCCAGCGTGTGCAGCGCGAAGAAGCCGGGCAGCGTCGCGCTGGGCCGCTTGGCGTTGAAGATCGAGTCCTCCGACACGACGATGTCGACCATCCGGAAGTGGCCCTCGTTGGCCGGCTCCGTCGGGGTGGTCAGCATCTTGAACACGAGCCGGCAGATCGAGCGCGTCGTGTTGACGTTGCAGTTCAGCGAGCCCGCGACGGCGGGCGAGGAGCCGGTCAGGTCGATCGACAGCCGGCCCGGCGACTTGGTCACCGTCGCGGCGACCCGCAGCGGGACGGAGCGGTGCACGCCATCGTCATCGAGGAAGCTCTCGGCCGAGTACACCCCGTCGGGGATCTGCTCGAGGGCGTCGAGCGCCTGGCGCTCGCCGTCGGCGAGGATCCGCGCCACGCACGCGTCGTAGACCTCGATCCCGTAGCGCTCGATCAGCGCCAGCACCCGCTCGACGCCGACCTGGCACGCGCCGACCTGGGCGCGCAGGTCGCCCATGACCGTCTCGGGCAGCCGCGTGTTGGCCTCGATGATGCGAAAGACGCTGGCGTTGCGCTGCCCGCGGCTGTACAGCTGGGCCGACCGCAGGATGATCCCCTCCTGGAAGACCTCCGTGGCCGACATGTTGCCCGCCGCCGACGCGCCGCCGATGTCGTGCCAGTGAGCGCGGCTGCAGGCGAAGCCGGCCAGCTCGCCGTCGACGAAGAACGGCGTCACCGAGTTGACGTCGTGGACGTGGAACGTGTTGACGTACGGGTCGTTGGTCAGGAAGACGTCGCCCGGCTCGAAGCGGTCGAAGCCGCCGATGTCCTGCGCGATCGAGTTGATCGCGCTGGGGATGTCGCACACGAAGTGCGGCAGCCCGGGCGCCTGCGCGACGGTCTCCCCGGCGGCCGAGAAGATGCCGACGCTGAAGTCGTTCATCTCGTTGATGATCGGGTTGTACGAGGTGCGGCGCAGGTCGATCTTCATCTCCTCCGCGCACGCCAGCAGGGCGTTGCGGACGATCTCGACGGTGACCGGGTTGAGCGTGTTGGCGGCGGAACTGGTCATACGAGCTGGCCCTCCGGGACGTCGATCAGCAGGTTGCGGGCCCCGTCGACGACGAGGCTGAAGCCGGGCGGCAGGAGCGAGCTCGAGCCGTCCTCCTCGATGACGGCGGGACCGTCGATGCGCGCGCCGGGGTCGAGCTCGGAGCGGGTGTAGACCGGCGTCTCGCTGGTGCCCTGAGCGAAGACGACGGGACGCGTGCCCCGCGGCGCAGGCTCGCGCGGCGCGCTCGTGGACGCCGCGGCGGCCGCGGGCTTGCGCAGCCGCCCGATCGCCTCGACCCGGACGTTGACGAACTCGACGCCCTCGTCGGGGCTGGAGTGCGCGTACCGGCGCTGGTGGGTGTCGTCGAAGGAGGCGCGCAGCGTCTCCAGGGCGCCGGACGACAGCGGTCCCTCGGGCAGCCCGATGGTCAGCGTGTGCTCCTGCCCGCCGTAGCGCATGTCGATCGCGCGGCGGGTGGCGATGTCGCCGACGTGGACGCCCTGGTCGACGAGCGCCTGGGCGCCCTCGTCCTCCAGCTGCGCGAACAGCGCGGCGACCTCCTCGACGGCCAGCGTCCGCCCGCCGTAGTCGACGGTGCGCACGACGTCATGGCGCAGGTCGGTGTTGACCATGCCCCAGGCGCAGATGGTGCCCGGTGACCACGGCACGATGACGCGCGAGATCCCGACGATCTGGGCGATCAGCGGCGCGTGCAGCGGACCGGCGCCACCGAAGGCGATCAGCGCGAAGTCGCGCGGATCCAGCCCCTGCTCGACCGTCACGGCGCGGATCGCGTACGCCATCTTCACGTTGGCGATGTCGATGACGCCGAGCGCCGCCTCCTGCAGCGACATCTCCAGCGGCTCCGCGAGGTGCTCGCGGATCGCCGTCTCGGCCAGGTCGGGCCGCAGTGGGATGCCGCCGGCCAGCGTGCCCTCCGGATCGAGCCGGCCGAGCAGGACGTTGGCGTCGCTGACGGTCGGCTCGGTGCCGCCCTTGCCGTAGCAGGCGGGTCCGGGCACGGCGCCCGCGCTCTCCGGTCCCACGCGCAGCGAGCGATCGCCGACGACCTTGGCGATCGAGCCTCCGCCGGCGCCGATGTAGTCGATGTCGACCAGGGGCGTCATCACCGGATGGCCCTCGACGTCGGCCTCGAAGCTCTGGCTGGGATCGCCGTCGAGGATGACGGAGACGTCGCAGCTCGTGCCGCCCATGTCGAACGTGATGACGTTCGGCGTGTCGGTCGACGCCCCGATGATGCGCCCGGCGATGCTGCCGGCAACCGGTCCGGACAGCAGCGTGTGGACGGGCACCTCGCGGGCGAGCTGGGCGCTCATGACCCCGCCGTTGGAGCGCATGATGAAGACCGGGCCGTGGAACCCGCGCTCCTGCACCCGCTCCAGCAGCTGGTTGAGGTAGGCGGCGACGGGTGGCGCGATGTAGGCGTTGACCACCGTCGTGCTCGTGCGCTCGTACTCCCGGCGCTGGTTGGCGATCTCCGACGAGACCGAGAGCGTCAGCTCGGGGAACCGCTCGGCGACGGTCGCCTTGATCGCCGCCTCGCTGGCCGGATTGGCGTAGGAGTGGAGCGTCGAGATGGCCAGCGACGACAGCCCGTCGTCGACCAGCTCCTGGACCTTGGCGACGATCTCCTCGGCGTCGGGGGCGCGCAGCACCTCGCCTTCGAAGGTCATCCGCTCGTCGACGCCGAGGCGGTGCTCGCGCGCGACCAGCGGCCGCGGCTTGCGGTAGAGGAGGTTGTACATCTCGGGCTTGCTCTGCGTGCCGATCTCGAGGACGTCCTCGAAGCCGGCGGTGGTGAGCAGGCCGGTACGCGCGCCCGTGCCCTGGATGATCGCGTTGACGCCGATCGTGCTGCCGTGGACGATCATCTCCAGCTCGGAGACGTCGACGCCGAGGGCGTCGATGCCGTCGAGCACGCCGCGGGCGGGATCGCCGGGGACGGACGGCACCTTCAGCGAGACGGGCACGCCGCTCTCATCGAGCAGCACCAGGTCGGTGTAGGTGCCACCGACGTCGATTCCGAGGCGCTTGCCTGCTCCATCCTCGTTCACGAGGCGTTCCTTCCAGCTGATTGGTGGGGGACGACGGTGGGCTGCTCGCCGAAGGCCGCCTGCATCACGGTCTCCTGGCTGACGCCCTGGGGGAACTCGGCGACGATCCGGCCCTCGCGCATCACGAGCACGCGATGCGACAGGCCGAGCACCTCCTCGAGCTCGGAGGAGATGAGCAGGACGCCCAGGCCCTGCTCGGCCAGCGACGCGATCAGCTCGTAGATCTGCTGCTTGGCGCCGACGTCGACGCCGCGAGTGGGCTCGTCGGCGATCAGGAAGCGCGGCGAGCGGAAGAGCCACTTGGCGAACAGCACCTTCTGCTGGTTGCCGCCCGACAGCGTCTCGACCAGCGTGCGGATCGACGGGGCGCGAACGCCGAGCCGCTCGGTCAGGGCGCGCACCGCGGAGCCCTCGCGCCCGCCGTTGATGACGCCGCCGTTGCTGACCTGGTCCAGGTGCGGCAGCGTGACGTTCTCCGAGATCGACCGGCCCATCATCAGGCCCTGGTCCTTGCGCGACTCGGGCACCATCGCGATCCCGGCGCGGACGGCGTCGCCCGGCTTGCGGATCTTGACCGGCTCGCCGAGCATCTCGACGGTGCCGCTGTCCAGCGGGTCGGCCCCGAAGACGCAGCGGACCAGCTCGGTGCGCCCGCTGCCGATCAGCCCGGCCAGGCCGACGACCTCGCCGGCCCGCACGTCGATCGAGACGTCCTCGACCACGCCCGCGCGGGTGATCCCCTTCATCGAGCAGACCACGGGAGCGTCGTCGGGCACCGCCGGACGGGGCGGGAACACGACGTCGAGCGAGCGCCCGACCATCGCCGTGACGAGCGACTTCGGCGTCTCCTCGCTCGCCGGCGCCTGCTTGACGAGCAGACCGTCGCGCATCACGAAGACCTCGTCGACGAGCGCCAGCACCTCCTGCAGGAAGTGCGACACGTACACCACGGAGGTGCCGCGCTCGCGCAGCGTGCGGACGATCTCGAAGAGCCGCTCGGACTCGTCGAAGGTCAGCGCCGCGGTGACCTCGTCCATCACGATCACGCGCGCGTCGCGCGCGAGCGCGCGCATGATCTCGACGCGGATCTGCTCGGCGGTGCGCAGGTCGCGGGCCTTGGTCTCGGGCTCGATCTCGAAGCCGGTCAGCTCGGCCAGCTCGGCGTAGCGCTTGCGCAGGGCGGGCTTGGAGACGAGGCCGAACGACGCCTGCTCGATCCCCAGGAACACGTTCTCGACGACGCTGCGCGACGGGATGATCGACAGCTCCTGGGTGATGATCCCGATGCCGGCGCGCAGCGCGTCGCGCGGCGTGTGGAACCGCACCTCCTGGCCGGCGACGAGGATCCGGCCCTCGTCGGGGCGCAGCAGCCCGGCGATCATCTTCCCGATCGTCGACTTCCCGGCGCCGTTCTCGCCGACCAGCCCGACGATGGTCCCGGCGTCGAAGCCCAGCGAGACGCCGCGGACGGCGTGGACGCCGCCGAAGCGCTTGTGGACTTCCTCGACCTCGATCAACCGCGCGCCTGTGCTCATGATGCCTCTCGGGTCAGCTCGTCGCGCGCAGGACGATGACGCCGAGCTCGTCGACGGCGGCGGTCCAGCCGGGCGGCACCACGGTCGTCGCGGTGGGCTCCTCGATGATCGCCGGGCCGGTCACCGTCGAGCCGGCGTTCAGGCGGTCGCGCACGACGACCTGCGCCTGCTGGGCGGTGCGCTGGAAGACGACCTCGCGCGACGCCGCGGTGGGAGCCTCCCCGTCCACGCGCGGGGAACGCCGGGCCTCGGCGCGGCCGAGGTCGCCGTGGACCGTGGCGCGCAGGCTGACGAACTCGACCGGAGCCGACGCGTTGGCGTGCCCGTAGCGCTGGTCGTAGACGCGGTGGAAGCGGTCGGAGAGGATCGTCGCGAAGGCGGGATCCTCGAGCTCACCGGCGCCGACCGGGACGGGCAGCGAGTACTCCTGGGCGACGTAGCGCATGTCGACCAGCCACGACGAGGCGATGCCGGCCGGCGGGACCCCGTCGGCGAGCAGCGCCGAGCGGCCCTCCTGCGCCAGCTCCTCCAGCCGTGCCGTGATCTCGGCGACGTCGACGTCGGCCACCGGCTTGTAGTACGGCGTGGTGAAGTCGTGGCGCAGCTTGGTGTGGAGCATCCCCCAGGCCGAGAAGGCGCCGGGGAAGACCGGCACGATGACCTCGGGGATCTCGAGCTCCTGCGCCAGGAAGGCCGCATGCATGGCGCCCGCGCCGCCGAAGGCGACGATGGCGAAGTCGCTGGGCGCGATGCCCTTCTCGACGGTGATCGTGCGGATGGCCTGGGCCATCTTGGCGTTGACGACGTCGAGGATGCCCTCGGCGAGCGCCACCGGCTCGATCGACAGCTCGGCGGCCAGCGAGGCGATCGCCGCCTCGGCGGCCGCGACGTCGAGCTCCATCTTCCCGCCCAGGAAGTAGGCGGGGTCGATGCGGCCCAGCACGAGGTTGGCGTCGGTCACCGTCGGGCGCGTCCCCCCGCGGCCGTAGCAGGCGGGCCCGGGCTGCGCCCCGGCGCTCTCGGGGCCGACGCGCAGGCCGCCGGCCTCGACGTAGGCCATCGAGCCGCCTCCGGCGCCGATCGTGTGGATCTTGACGATCGGCATGAGCAGCGGCAGGCCCTCGAGCTCGGTCTCCTGCACCGTGTCGGGCTCGCCGTCGACGATCAGGCTCATGTCGAAGCTCGTGCCGCCCATGTCCACGCACAGCAGGTTGGGTCGACCGAGCGTCTGCGACAGAGCCGCGCCGCCCATGGTCCCGCCGGCGGGACCGGACAGCAGCGTCTGGATCGGGTGCTCGCGGGCCGCCTGCGCGGTGAGGATCCCGCCGTTGGACTGCATCACGTGCAGGGGGACGGACAGGCCGCGCTCGTCGAGCGAGTCCTGCAGGCGCACGAGGTAGCGCTCGACCGTCGGGGCGATGTACGCGTTGAGGACCACCGACGAGGTGCGCTCGTACTCCCGCCACTCCCGCGCGACCCGGTGGGAGAGCGAGATCGACGCCTCGGGATGCAGCTCGCGGATGATCCGCTCGGCCTCGAGCTCGTGGGCGGGGTTGAGGTAGCTGAACAGGAAGGCGATCGCGAACGCCGTGATGCCGGCCTCGCGCGCCTGCGCCACCGCGGCGCGCAGGTCGCCCTCGTCCAGGGGCTCCAGCTCCTGGCCGCGGTAGTCCAGCCGCCCGCTGATCTCGGCGATGTCGCTGCGCGGCACCAGCGGCTGCGGCTTGCGGTAATGCAGGTCGTAGAGCTTGCTGCGCGCTCCGCGGGCGATGTGGTAGACGTCGCCGGCGCCGGCCGTGGCCAGCAGCAGCACGCGCTCGCCGCGGCGCTGCAGGAAGGCGTTGAGCCCCTGTGTCGTCCCGTGGACGACGAACGAGATGTCCTGGGCCGACCCGACCACCTGCTCGAGCCCGGCGAGGACCCCCGCGGTCAGGTCACCGGGGGTCGTCGAGGTCTTGCCGGTGGCGTAGGAGCCGTCCCGCTCGTCATACGCGACGACGTCCGTGAACGTGCCGCCAATATCCATCGAGACTCGAAGATGGCCCACCCAAGATCCTCCTGCCGAACGCCGTTTCGCGGGGTACTATGTTACATGGCACTGCGCGTGTCAAGCGACCGCGATCTCGCCCTCTTCCGGGTTCCACCCGTACTGCTCGCGGGCCTGGTCGACGGTGACGAAGCGCTCGGCCACGTCCTGCGCCACCAGCTGCGGATCGCGCTCGAGGGGATCGCCGAACCCCCCGCCACCGCCCGAGCGGCAGACGACGACGTCGCCGGCGTGGAGCTCGAGCCGGTTGACCTTGAGCAGCTGCCGCGCACCCGGGGTCGCGGGGTTGACGTCGACCCGCGGCGGCGCTCCGGCCGACCCGCCGAACAGCCCCCAGGCCGGCGTCTTGGAGCGCTCGTACCACAGGCTGATCCAGATGTCGTCGGACTCGATCTCGAACTCGCGGATCGTCCCGCACCCACCGCGCCAGCGCCCCGCGCCCGCGGAGCCGTTGCGTACGGCGTAGCGGCGCACGCGCAGCGGGTAGCGCGACTCGACGATCTCGATCGGGAAGTCCTGGATCGAGCCGTTGACGCTGTTGATGAGGCTGCTCTCGCCGTCGGCGCCGTCCCACGCGCCCCAGCCGCCGACCAGGCAGTCGATGTTGACGAACAGCTCGCCGTTGCGGTCGCGCAGCCCCGAGATGTAGCTGACCATGGAGTCGCCGTAGCTGGCCGCGGCGACCCGCTGGGGCAGCACCGGGGCCAGCGCCTGGGTGAACAGGTCGATGAGCAGGCCCAGCGGGCTGAAGTACCACTGGCACGCGGCCGGCTCCTCGGCGGCGAGCAGCGAGCCCTTGCGCACCGTCACGGTCAGCGGCACGAAGGTGCCGCCGGTGACCGGGCGGTCGGGGTTGACCAGCCGCTTGAACGCGACGCGGCAGGCCGAGACCGCCTGCGCCTCGCCGCAGTTGATCGCGCCGCGCGCCATGTCGCTGGACTCGCCCAGGTCGACGCGCATCTCGTCGCCGTCGACCTCGATGCGCAGGCGGACCCAGAACGGGTCGTCGGTCACGCCGTCGTTGTCGAGGCAGCCCTCGGCCTCGTACACGCCGTCGGGGATCTGCGCCACCGCGGCGCGGTCGAGCAGCTCGCTCTGGGCGAAGATCTGGTCGCGGGCGCCGCGGACGACGTCGAGGCCGTAGCGATCGAGGATGGAGCCCAGCCGCCGCTCGCCGGTGCGGGCGACGGCGATCTGCGCGTGGAGGTCGCCGACCAGGAGCGCCGGGAACCGCGAGTTGCGCTGGAGGATGTCGACGATGTCGTCACGCAGGACCCCGCCGGCCATGACCCGGGTCGGCCCCAGGCGGATGCCCTCCTGGTAGATCTCGGTCGAGTCCGTGGGCGCCGGCAGGTCCTTGGCGCCGATGTCCAGCCAATGGGCACGCGAGGCCGAGAAGCCGACGAGCTGCTCGCGCCAGTAGATCGGGGCGAACACCGTGACGTCCCCGAGATGCGTGCCGGTCATGTAGGAGTCGTTGAGCAGCCACACGTCGCCCGGCGCCCACACCTGGGGACCGAACCGCGCCTCGGTCAGCTCGATGCAGATCTCCAGGTTGCCCAGGAAGATGGGCAGCCCGGCGGACTGGCCGAGGACGCGCTTGTTCTCGTCCATGAGCCCGACCGAGCAGTCCTTGGCCTCGTAGATGATCGGGCTGTAGGAGGACCGGATCAGGGTCGCGTTCATCTCCTCGGCGGCGGAGATGAAGGCGTTGCGGATGATCTCCGTGGTGATGGGATCGATCGTCGTGGCGGTGGGGCTCATGGACCGGGCTCCTTCTCGATGCGGGGCGGCGACGGTATAATATGTTACATTGCACGCCGCCACGGGCGGGACTCAGGCCCAGGAGGACAACGATGCGCGACCCCGGATCCGGCCTTCCCCAGGAACCGATCTCCTCGCCCCGCTTCGACCGCGTGCGCACGACGCACGGCCTCGAGCTGCCGGCCCGCGACGGCACGATCCTGTGCCTCGACCTGCTGCGCCCGGATGCCGACGGCCCGTTCCCCGTCGTCCTCATCCGCACGCCCTACGACAAGGTCGTCGCCCGCGAGGTCGCGCCCGGGACGAGCGAGGGGCTGCCCTACGACCACGCGTTCCTCCACGGGCTGGTGCGCCGCGGCTACATCGTCGCGATCCAGGACGTCCGCGGGCGCTTCAACTCCGACGGCGACTGGCACCTCTACATCCACGAGCAGTCCGACGGCCACGACACGGTCGAGTGGATCGCGGCCCAGCCGTGGTGCGACGGCAACATCGGGATGGTCGGGCGCTCCTACGTCGGCTTCACGCAGTGGGCGGCGGCGGCGACCCGTCCGACCGGCCTCAAGGCCATCGTGCCGATCGGCGCGCAGCCCGACCTGTTCGACTCCGGCTTCCCCGTCTTCAACGGCGTCTTCAACCTCCCCACGGCCGAGCTGCTGCTGACCATGGGGCGGCGGTCGTTCCAGATCCGCGACTTCATGCACAACGTGCTGGCCGACGAGCACGACTGGTTCGAGACCCTGCCGGTTGCCGACCTCCCGCGCGCGGCGGGCGCGCAGGTCCCGGCGTGGTGGGAGGAGATGATGGCCCACCCCAACCGCGACGCCTACTGGCAGCAGTCCTCCTACCGGGAGCAGCTCGAGGGGATCGGCGTCGCCGCGCTGAACATCAGCGGCTGGTACGACCTGACGCTCCACGGCGCGCTGCGCAACTACGCGCGCGTCCGCGCCGCCGGCGCGCCCGAGGCGCGCGACGCCCAGCGGCTGGTCATGGGGCCATGGGCCCACTGGGCCGACGTCAGCGCCGGCCAGGGCCCGGTCGACTTCGGCCCGCACGCGGTCGGCGGCCTCGCCGACTACGTCACCCGTTTCCTCGACCGCTGGCTCAAGGACGACGACAACGGCCTCGACGCCGACCCCCGCGTCCAGGTCTTCGTCATGGGCGCCAACGAGTGGCGCGGCAGCGAGGAATGGCCGCTGCCGGGAACGCGCTTCGTGCCCTTCCACCTGCGAGCCGACGGCGGGCTCAGCGCCGAGGCGCCCGCGGCGGAAGCCCCGGACGGGTACCGCTACGACCCGGCCGACCCGGTGCGCTCGGCGTGGAGCATGCACAACGGCCCGATCGACGACGCGGCGCTGCTCGAGCGGCCCGACGTCCTGTCCTACACGACCGAGCCGCTGGACGAGGCGCTGGACGTGATCGGCCCGGTCAGCTGCGTGCTCTACGCCTCCTCCTCGGCCCGCGACACCGACTGGCACGTGCGGCTCGTCGACGTGCACCCCGACGGATACGCCCAGTTCCTCGTGCACGGCCTGGTGCGGGCCCGCTTCCGCTCCTCGATGGAGGAGCCGACCCTGCTCACCCCCGGCCAGGTGGAGCGGTACGAGATCGACCTCTACGGGACGGCCAACCGGTTCCTGCCCGGCCACCGGATCCGGCTGGAGATCACCAGCAGCTGGTTCCCCCGCTACGAGCGCAACCTCAACTCGGGCGCCGCCAACAACCTCAAGGCCTCCGAGATCGTCGTGGCGCACCAGCTCGTGCACCACGACGAGCGGTGGCCGTCGCACGTCCTCCTGCCGCTCGTCTGACCGCGGTCAGCGTGCGGCCGGAGCCTCGGCCACCGACGATCGTCCGGCGAGGATGCCCCGGTTGGTGCGGACATGGTGCTCCATGAGCCGGCGCACCCCGGGGTCGTCTCCCGCGGCGAGCGCGTCGAGGATCCCGTGGTGTTCGCGGGCGTTGGCGGCGAGCGTGGCGCGGTTGAGCTGCCGCAAGCCGTAGCGGCGCGTCGAGTTGCGCAGGCGCTCCACCATCTTCACGAGCCGCTGGTTGCCGTAGAGGCCCAGGAGCTCGAGGTGGAAGACGCGGTCGGCGTCGATGAAGGTCGGCAGGTCGGCGACCCCGGCCAGCCGGTCGATCTCGTCGGCCGCGGAGCGGAAGTGGGCGAGCGCGTCGGCGTCGAGCGTGTCCGGCCGGCTGGCCAGCGCCGCTACGGCGGGTACCTCGATCAGCACGCGCAGGTCGGTGATCTCGTCGAGATCGGATTCCAGCAGCGGCACGACGCGGAACCCCCGGTTGGGAACCGACTCCACGAGCCCCTCGCCGGCGAGGTCGAGCATCGCCTCGCGGACCGGCGTCGCGGAGACCCCCAGCTGCTTGGCCAAAGCCGGGGCAGAGTAGATCTCTCCCGGCTCGATCTCCCCGGTGATGATCCCACCGCGGATGGCTATCTCAGCACGTTGCCGAAGGTTCGACGCTCTCGGTACTGGCTCCAGCATGGTTCATTCCTCCTTACGACCCGGAGCGTAATGTAACATATTACCCGGGCCCGCACGGTCGGATTCACCCGATCGATCGGGGTCAGCCGACCCGCACCGTGGGCATCGAACATACCCGCAGTGGCGACGGTCGGCGCGGGTTTGCGGCGCCGGATCCACCACCGACATTCGTCGAGCCCGCTTCCGCCGGCGCCCGCGGCGCTCGATCATCGGTGCCATGGCGAACGAGGGCATCGATCTCCCCCGGCTCAGGCTCGTGGAGCCCGCCGCGCTGCCGCCGCCCGCCGCCAACCCGAGCCGCAGCGCGTTCCGGGTCGCGGTCCGCTGCCCGGTGAGCGTCGAGCGCGAGTACGGGCGCGGCGTCCTGGAGTGCGCGACGGCCAACCTGTCGGTGGTCGGAGCGCTCCTGGACCGCCGCGCGGACGCCCTCGAGCAGGCGGAGCGCGTCCGGCTCACGATCAGCCTGCCCACCGGACCCGTGGTGCTGGCCGCGAGCGTCGTCTGCCACGAGGAAGAGGACGCGCGGGCCGTACGTTTCGACGCGCACCCACCCGGGACCGAGGCCGCCCTCGCGCACTACCTGACGGACGTCCAGCGCCGCGACCTCGCGCGCCGTCGCTAGGGGCCGCGCCGCCCGCCGACGGTCGATGACGCTCTGACACGCAGGCCATGCGAGGTGGTGATCGGCTGGCGTAGGCTGCTCCGGTGACCCCGCCCGAGGCCCCCACCGAATCGGCGTTCATCGCCGAGCAGAAGCAGCATCTGGTCAAGACGCTGGGGCGCTTCGACATGATCTTCTTCACGGTCGCCGTGATCGTCGGCCTGGACCTGATCGGGCAGGCTGCGTCCAACGGCTACCAGGCCTTCACCTGGACCGTGGTGCTCGTGCTGCTGTTCCTCGTCCCCTACGGCCTCGTGATGGCCGAGGTCGGCAGCGCCTTCACGGCCGAGGGCGGGCCGTACGAGTGGGTCAAGCTCGCGATGGGGCGCTTCACCGCGGGGCTCAACACGATCTTCTACTGGGTGACCAACCCGCTGTGGGTCGGCGGGTCGCTCGCGTTCATCGGCACCGAGGCGTGGTCGTCGGGGATCTCCCACATCGGCTCGGGCGGGTTCTGGGACTACCTCTTCAAGTTCGCCTTCATCTGGCTGACGATCTCCAGCGCGATCATCAGCTTCAAGATCGGCAAGTGGATCCCGACGCTCGGCGCGATCCTCAAGGTCGCGCTCGTCGTCTTCTTCGCGATCACGGTGATCGTCTACGGGATCAAGAACGGCTTCCAGGGCATCGACACCGCCGGCCTGAAGCCGACGAGCGCCGGCCTGCTCGCCATCGCCCCGCTGATCCTCTTCTCGTTCGTCGGCTTCGAGGGCCAGAACGGGGCCGCGGAGGAGATGAAGAACCCGCGCAAGGACGTGCCGCAGTCGATCCTGCGCTCCGGTGCGCTGGCGGCCTTCTGCTACCTCACGCCGATCTTCCTCGTGCTGCTCGTGCTGCCGAGCGACGCGATCACCGGTCTCGGCGGCTTCCTCGATGCCGTGAAGGAGAGCTACTCGATCTACGGCGGCGCCTCGCCCTTCATGTACGGCGTCACCTGCATCCTCTTCATCTTCACGCTGATGAACTCGGGCTCGGCGTGGATGATGTGCGGCGACCGGGTCCTGGCCGTGGCCTCCGGCGACGGCGGGTTCTTCCCGTACTTCGGCGCCTTCCACCCCAAGCTCGGCACGCCGCTGCGGGCCAACCTGCTCTCCGGCGTGATCGCGACGGTGTTCATGGTCGCGGCGGTCCTGCTCCTCAACAGCGGGTCCGCCAACGCGTTCGGTGTCGTGCTGAACATCGCCATCTCGACGACGCTGATCTCCTACATCGTGATCTTCCCCAGCGTCTACCTCCTGCGCCGGCGTTACCCGCACGTCCCGCGGCCGTTCCGGCTGCCCGGCGGAAGGGCCGGGCTGCTGGCGGCGACCGCGCTGATCACCTTCTGGGTGCTGCTCGGGTCGTGGACGGCGGTGCTGCCCGGGACGATCGACAAGCTGCTGGGCCTGGAGTACTCGTTCGCCGACAACTGGGGCGTCAGCCAGGGCACGTTCGAGCTCTTCACGCTCGGCACGGTGGCCGTGATCGTCCTCGTCTCCGTGCTCGGCTACCTCTCGGGCGCGAAGGTGCGCGCGACCCTGGTCCCGCTCGACCTCGGCGGGACGGACGCGCCGCCGGCTGCGGTCGCGGTGCCGTCGGCCTAGGAGGCGGGCCTCCCTACAAAAATCGAGACAGCACCCTGCACTTTTGAATCCGGAGCGTCGGCGCCTCCATACTGCGCCGCCTCATGGTCTCCGTTTCGCCCTCACGGCGCGCGCTCGAGGGTGTCCTCGCCGCTGTCCTCGCCACCCTCGCCGTCCTCCTCTTCGCCGTCCCGGCGTCCGCCGTCACGCAGACGACCACCGACCCCGACGACCCGTACCAGGTGAACACCTACGACTCGTCGACCGACGTGCGCGCGGTCACCTGGGACAGCACCTCGAGCCCGGGAGACCTGCTGCTGACCGTCGAGCTCGGCTTCCTCCCCAACGCCGGCCTCGGCGTCTCGTTCTTCCTCGACACCGACCGCGACGGCCGGGCCAACTACACGGTGTACGTGACCAACGACGCCCAGTACGGCAGCCACCACCCGGACTTCGCGGACACCGGCGGCGTGGCGCGCTACTTCATCCGCACGGCGAGCAAGAGCACCACGACCTGCCAGTCCAACGACGACAACATCCTCATGGTGAGCCCGTTCTCGGCCCTCAGCGTCCCGGCGCACCGGCGGCTCTCCGACCAGCGCACCGTCTTCACCATCCCGGTCCCGCTGGCCGACATCGGCAACCCCGCCTCGCTCGTCTGGGGCGCGGTCGCACGCACGGAGACCGCGGGCGGCGCCGAGCACCTGATCGACCTCGTGCCCGAGGGGACGAACATCGTCACCGACTTCAACGGCGACCCGGTGGACCCGCGGGACCCGGGGATGAGCGACAGCTGGTTCTGCTCCCCCGGCAATGACGGCAGCTTCGGCGAGCGCTACCCGATGGATCGCGGCGTCCTCCTCACCTTGCGCGGCGACGCCCCGACGCCGCCCCGTCCCTACGACCCGCCGCCGATCGTCTCGATCGGGCAGACGCCCGACGCCCCGCGCCCGGACCAGCCGATCCAGCTGACCGCGAACGCCAGCGACCCGGGCGGCGCGATCCTGCACTACGCGTGGGACCTCGACGGCGACGGCACCTACGACGACGCACCCGAGCAGTCGTCGACGACCACCCGCTTCGCCACCGAGGGCAGCCACACCGTCGGCGTGCGCGTCATCGACACCGCCGGCAACGCCTCCTTCGCCCGTCGCACGATCGACGTGGTCGACCGTCCGGCCGCACTGACGCTGACGAGCTCCAGCGCGAACCCGCTCAAGAGCGAGAAGTTCACCGTCACTGCCGCCTACGAGGGCGGGTCGACGATCAACGACTCCGACATCCAGTGGGGCTTCGACTCCGACCGTGGCGGTGACGACGACGACCCCTACGGCGTCACCAGCGGCCGCACCTGGACGCTGGGCTTCGGCGCCCCCGGGACGTACGTCATCAAGGCGCGCGTGACGGACGCCTCCGGCAAGGTCGCGCGCGGACGCATCACGATCACCGTCCCCAACCAGCCGCCGGTCTTCCGTGAGTTCCGCAACCGGGCCAAGCAGACGCCCGACAACGCCTTCAACAAGGACCCGCTGGTCAAGGGCAAGCCGATCATCCTGCAGGCGCTGCTCAGCGACGACAACCTCACGCGCCCGCGCGTGGAGTGGGATCTCGACGGCGACGGCGGCTACGACGACGCCGTCGGCGAGCAGATCGAGAAGACCTACCCGGACGCCGGGGAGAAGAAGATCGGCGTGCGGATCGTCGACGCCGACGGGCTCGTCGCGTTCGGCGACAGCACGTTCGAGGTCCGCGACAGCGCGGAGGCCGGCTGCTCGGGCAAGGCCGGCAACGACGCCGTCCGCGCCGTCGGCTGCTTCACGCCCGACCCGAAGGACAAGGCCATCAAGGTCACCAAGGACCCGATCAAGCTCAACGGCCTCGACCTGATCCCCAAGGGCGGCGCGCAGCTGAACGTGCAGGCCGTCGGCGGCCTGGTCTTCACCACCGGGCCCGGCACCGTCCAGGTCAAGGCCGGAACCGTCCTGCTGTTCGAGGGGCGCTTCCAGATGGACGCCAACTGCGATCGCAGCAAGCAGGACTGCCTCGTCGGGCGCTTCGCGTCGCCGGCCCTCGCCAACCTCAAGGGCTTCCCGATCCAGGGCAACGTCGACGTCTACCTCACCCCCGAGGGGACGCGGACCCACGTCAACGTCGACGTGCTCGGCTCGATCGGCCTCGGCATCACCGCCAACGCCGACGTGCTGACCACCGACAAGGGCGGCCTCGTGCTCAACGGGCTCGAGGTCCGCAGCCCGATGATCCCGCTGGGCAAGCTCAACATCGGCCAGTTCTTCGTGGTCTACGACGGCAAGACCCGGCGCTGGACCGGCGGCGGCAACATCACGCTGCCGACGCCCCAGTTCACCAAGCTCACCGGGGACTTCGCGTTCTCCGAGATCACCGGGTTCGAGCGCGCCCACGGCGAGGTCGACGGGCTCAACATCCCGCTCGACGAGGGCACGACGTACCTGCAGCGGATCGCGTTCACGATCGAGGTGAAGGGCTTCTCCGACGGCCATCCGCGCGTGCGGCTGGGCGGCGGCATCGGCATCAGCGCGGGACCGCGCGTCGCCGGCGTCGACATCGCCACCGCCGACGGCGACTTCCTCGTCACCTTCGGCGACCCGTTCGGCATCGACCTCGACGGGCGCATCAGCATCGCCGGCTACGACGTGATGGGCGGCACGCTCAGCGCGTACACCAACGGCACCCTGTCGATGCACGGCTTCATCGGCTTCGGCCTGCCGTTCCCGTCGGCCCTCAAGGGCAAGCGCCAGGACGCGACGAAGGTGAAGGTCAGCCGCATCAGCCCGACCGGCGCCGACGTCTACAACCCGCTGTTCCAGGTCGTCTCCGTCCGGGGGGAGGCCAACGCATGGGTCGAGCCCAACGCCTTCAACATGGAGGCGTCGATCACGGCGAAGGTCATCGGCATCACGCTGGCCAGGGCCGAGGGCCTGCTGTCGAGCAAGGGCATCGCGGGCTGCGGCGAGATCGTCGGCATCCGCGGCGGCTTCGGCTACGACTACGCCACCGACAAGACGGACCTGTTCGGCAACTCGTGCGATCTCGCGCCCTACCGGCCGGTGCGCACCTACGCGCCGCTGGACGACAACGGCGCCGGGCTGACGGCGTCGTCGCGCCTGGCGCGGGCGCGCGCCGCGGGTGACGCCGCGAGCACGAGCGCTCCGGCGGCGACCGCGGTCGACGTGGCGCCCGACCAGAAGGCGCTCGTCCTCAAGCTCGACGGCGACGGCGGCCAGCCGGTCGTGACGCTCGTCTCGCCGAGCGGGCAGCGCTTCGTGATGTCGGCGACGGACGTCGTGCAGACCGACGACTTCTTCGCGGCCCGCAACCCGCTCGCCAACGAGACCTACATCGGCGTGCGCGCACCCAGGGCCGGCCGCTGGCAGATCGAGCCGCAGCCGGGCTCGGTGGCCATCGCCGCCGTGGCGGGCGCGGACGTCCTGCCCCAGCCCGAGGTCAAGGCCTCGGTCAGCGGGACCGGCGCCACGCGGACGATCGCCTACGACGTCAAGCAGATCGCCGGCCAGGCGGTGTCGTTCGTCGAGCAGGGCGACGACACCCACCGCACGGTCGGGGTCGCCGGCGGCGCCCACGGCTCGATCACGTTCACGCCTCAGGACGGCAACGACACCAGCCGCCAGCTGATCGCGATCGTCACCCAGAACGGGATCGATCGCGCGCACATCCCGCTGACGGCGTTCGTGGCGCCGCCGCTGAGCCGGCCCGCGGCGCCGACGCGCCTGCGGGCGCGCCGGGCGGCGCACGGGAACGTCGTGCTGTCGTGGAAGGCGGTGCGCGGGATCAGCCACTACACCGTCGTGGCCCGCACGAGCGACGGCCGCTCGCGCTACTTCCCGGTCACCAGGACGACGCTCAAGGTGCCGCGGGTCGGTCGGCTGGGTGCGCGCTTCGTCGTGCGCGCGCTGCAGACCCAGGCCAAGACGTCGGCGCCCGTCCGGCTGCGGCTCGCGCGCCATCAGGCGCGCGCGCGGCAGGCCAAGCGGGCGGTTCACCGCTGACCGATGATTCGCGGCGGGCGCGGCGGTCTTCATCTCCAACACCAACCACCGGCCGTCCGCGGCCAGAGGGGACGATGAGATGCCCACGATCACCCCGTGCCTGTGGCTCGACATGAAGGGCGAGGAGGCCGCGGCGTTCTACACGTCGATCTTCCCGAACTCGCGCATCACGGAGGTGCAGCGCTACCCCGAGAACGCGCCCGGACCGGCGGGCGCGGTCATGACCGTCGCGTTCGAGCTGGACGGCCAGCCGTTCGTCGCGCTCAACGGCGGCCCCCAGTTCACCTTCGACGAGGCGATCTCCTTCAGCATCGACTGCGCGGACCAGGAGGAGGCCGACCACTACTGGACCAAGCTCGGTGACGGCGGCACCGAGGGGCCGTGCGGCTGGATGACCGACCGCTTCGGCCTCTCCTGGCAGATCACCCCCCGGCGCCTGCGCGACCTGCTCGGCGACCCCGATCCCGACGTCGCGCAGCGCACCATGCAGGCGATGCTGAAGATGCGCAGGATCGACGTCGCGGCGATCGAGGAGGCCGCTGCGGCGCCGGTGTGAGGGCCGTCAGCGGCGGTTCGCGCCGCGGCTCTCGCGGATGACCGCGCGGGTCGCCAGCTCCTCCGCGGCCAGGCGGGCGATGGTCTGGGCCGCGTCGTCGGCCGCCGTCAGGTTGCGCAGCCGGCGGCGCACCGGGGCGCACGGCTCGTAGCGGCCGCCGACGAGTCGGACGGTCGCGTCGAACCAGCGCAGCGCCTCGCCCGCCGCGCCGGGCGCCGCGTCGACGGTGTCGGCGGCGTCGACCGCGTCGGCGAGCGCGAGCAGCGTTGCGGCATTGGGGGCTCCCGGCGCGGCGGCGCGCAGGAAGTGAGACAGCGGATGGGCGTTGATGGCGGCACTCCTCTGCGCGCGGCGCTCCGGGGACACCCTCCCATCGGCAGCGGCCCGATCGGGCTGTAGGCGGCAGCTCGCGCGAGCGCGGATGGTGCTTCGCGGAAGACCTCGAGCTCGCAGTCGCGCAGCGTCGTGCGGCGGTCGCGGGCGATGGGATCCGGTTTCATCGTGCGCGGAACTCTAGGCTTGGTAGCTCATTCCCGAAGAGGAAGAAGCAGCGATGACCGACGACACCGAAGTGCGTGAGCTCGTCACTCGCCTGTCACGCCCCTCCCGCGGGGGCGGCCACGTCATCGAGCGCGCGGCGATGCTCGCGGAGGGTTCGGACTTCCGCTCCATCGAAGCGTGGATCCTGCAGCACGGCGGTGAGGCTGAGGCGACGCCTGCGCCGATCGGCCGCGGGCTCTTCGTGGATCGCGCGGCGACGCGTCCCTCGCCGCCCCCGACGCGGTACCTGCTGCCCGCGGGCGCGCTGGAGTAGCGCGCATCGAGGCGGCGGCGCGAGAGCGGCTGCGCGCCAGCAGTTGACGGTCTGTCCTCGGGGGCGCAGGCTCTTCGTCGTCTGGGTGTCACCCACCTCGAGCCGAAAGGGCCCGCCCATGCTGTACACGATCCTCATCTACGGCGATCCCGCCGCGATTCCCGCCGACTTCGACCAGGACGCGGCGCGCACGGCGTGGATGTCGCTGACCCAGGAGATGGGCGAGGCGGGCGTCCTGCGCGGCGGGGAGGCGCTGGAGCCGACCGACACGGCCACGACGCTGCGCGAGCGCGACGGCGAGCTCGTCAGCACCGACGGCCCGTTCGCCGAGACGAAGGAGATCCTCGGCGGCTTCTACCTGATCGACGTCGACGACCTCGACGCGGCGCTCTCGTGGGCGGCGCGGATGCCGAACATCGGCTATGCGTCGATCGAGGTCCGCCCGGTGATGCCCACCCACTGATGGACGACGCGCTCGAGCGCGTCGCCCGCCAGGAGGGCGGCGCGATCCTCGCCGGACTCGCGCGGCGCTTCCGTGGCGATCTCGAGCGGGCCGAGGAGGCGCTGCAGGAGGCCTACGCCGTCGCCGCGACCACCTGGCCGCGCGACGGCGTGCCCGCCAACCCGGCGGCGTGGCTGACCACGACCGCGCAGCGCCGGGCGCTGGACCGCGTGCGCCGCGAGCAGGTGCACGCGGCGCGGATGCTCGAGCTGGCGGCGCTTCAGGAGCGGCTCGGCGCGCAGGAGGACGACGCGGTGGAACCCGACCCGTGCAGCATCGACGACGACCGCCTCGCGCTGATCTTCACCTGCTGCCACCCGGCGCTGGCGCCGGACGTGCGGATCGCGCTGACCGTGAAGTCCCTCGGCGGCCTGAGCGTCGCGCAGGTCGCGCGCCTCTTCTTCGTCTCGGAGGCCGCGATGGCGCGGCGGCTCGTGCGGGCCCGACGCAAGATCGCCGTGGCCGGGATCCCGTTCCGCGTGCCGCCCGACGCGCTGCTGCCCGAGCGGCTGGGCGGGGTGCTGCGCGTCGTCTACCTGATCTACACCGAGGGCCACGCCAGCGCCGACGGCGACGCCCTCCAGCGTCCCGAGCTGTGCGTCGAGGCGCTGCGCCTGGCGCGGCTGCTCGCGCGGCTGATGCCCGACGACCCCGAGGTGCTCGGGCTGCTCGCGCTCCTGCTGCTGACCGAGGCGCGCCGGCCGGGCCGGCTGGACGACGACGGTCGGGCGCTCACGCTGCAGGAGCAGGATCGCTCGCGGTGGGACGGCGAGGCGATCGCGGAGGGCCGGGCGCTGCTGGAGGCCGCGATGCGCCGCCGCCGGCCGGGGCCCTACCAGCTGCAGGCGGCGATCGCCGCGCTCCACGCGGCGGCGCCGGACTTCGCGGCGACGGACTGGGCCCAGATCGTGGCGCTGTACGGAGCGCTGCTGCGGCTGCATCCGACCGCGGCGGTGCGGGTCAACCACGCGGTCGCGGTGGGCTTCTGCCGCGGCCCGGAGGCGGGGTTGGCGCTGCTGGAGAAGGTCGGCGGCGGCGCGGGCGTCGCACTGCTGGCCGCGCGCGCGGGCCTGCTCGCCCGAGCGTGTCGCCTCCCCGAAGCGGACACGGCCTACGCGGAGGCGATCGCGGTGAGCGCGAATGCGGCGCAGCGCGCGGAGCTGTCGTCGCTGCGCGCCGCCGCCCAGGGAGGTTGGACGATCTGAGCACCGTCGTGGGCGCGCAGATCGCCACATCCCGGCCCCCACGTCAGTCGGAGGTGGGCCCGACGAGGCCGGCCCCCGCCAGCTCGCCCTCCTCCTCGCCCAGCAGCTCGGCG
>JAOPZL010000202.1 GCA_025964175.1 Solirubrobacterales bacterium | reverse complement strand
AGCTTGCCGTAGAGATGGAGCTGGTGCGTCTTGACGGTCGCCGTGCTGAGGTGCAGGTGGCCGGCGATCTGCGGCGCGGTGCGTCCCTGGGCGATCAGGGCGAGGACCTCGTGCTCCCGGCGCGTGAGCTGCGGTCGGTCGTCGCGGGTGCGAAGCCGCACCTCGCCGGCCAGCGCCGCCTGCGCGTCGGGGTCCAGGACGGTGATCCCCCGCGCGACGTCGACGATGGCCCGGCACAGCACCTCTCCGGTGGCCTCCTTGGAGACGTAGCCCGCGACCCCCGCCTCCAGGGCCGCGTACAGCTCGGCCGGGTCGAGCCGCTCGGCGACGAGCAGGAGCGTGGGCGGCGGGATCCAGCCCGTCCAGCCGGCGCCGTCGCCGTGATCGCGGTCGCCATCGCGGGGCAGGAGGTCGGAGTCGAGGACCAGCACGTCGGGGGCCGGCGGGCCGTCCGCGCCGGATCCCCGCAGCGCCTGGAGGCTGTCGGCCGAGGCGACGAGCTCGAGCTGGAGATGGGCGGCGACGGTGCGGCTCAGCGCGTCGCGGAACAGCGGATGGGCATCGGCGATCGCGACGGTGGTCGAGGTCCGGGGGTGGGAGGCGCGCGACGGGGATGGCATGGAGCTGGTGGGGGCTGCGGGACCGACCGGTGACGATGCACCCCGTCCGTTCACCGGTCAAGAGATCTCATGACCGGAGAACATGGGCGCCGGGCGCGGCGGGCACCTTGCTCAGAGGATGTCGCGCGGTGTGGCTCGGGCTCCATCCACCGATCGGACGATCGCGCGGATGGCCAGGTGGGCCGGGGCCGCCGGCGTGGGCTGACCTCGACTTCCCGTGAGGTGAGTGATTGAATGACCGGATGCCCCGTCCTCGCCTCCACCGGGACGTCATGCGCGTCCTGATCGCCGACATCGTCACCGAGCAGCGTCCCGTGGGCGACAAGCTGCCGCGCGAGACGGATCTGGCGGTCCAGTTCGGCGTGAGCCGGGGCGTCGCGCGGGAGTGCCTGCGCGCGATGGAGGAGCGGGGTCTGGTCTCGGTCCGCCACGGGAAGGGGGCGATCGTCACGGCCCCGGACGAGTGGAACCTGTTCGACCCCGACGTGCTCGGGGCGCTGCTGGACAGTGCGCTCGGCCCGAACGTGCTCGCGCAGTACGTGGAGTGCCGGCGGATCCTCGAGGTCGAGGCCGCCGGGCTGGCCGCGACGCGAGCGGGGCAGCCGGATCTGGCGGCGATGGCGGACGCCCTGACCCGCATGGAGGAGTCCACCCGCCGGCGTGCGTCCCGGGCGGCCGAGGACCTCTTCCACGAAGCCGACACCGCCTTCCATCAGGCATTGATCGCGGCGACGGGCAACCGTGCGCTCGAGGTGCTGGTGCGCCGGATCCACGCCGCGCTGCTCGCCGCGCGCTACCCGCTGGCCCGGCCGCAGTACCGCACGCAGCGGGCGCTGCCCGAGCATCGGCGGATCCTGGCTGCGGTCGCCCAGGGCGACCCGGATGCGGCGCGGGCGGCCATGGAGGCGCACCTGGAGACCGTCGCCGGGTACCTCGGCGAGTACGCGCAGGCCGGCGGCGGGAGCTGAACGCCCGGAGGTTTGACAGGTAAGAGGTCCAGTGATTGAATCACTGCGGTGTCCGCCTCGTCTTCGCCCCCATCCCGCGTCCTCGTCACCTGGCCGCACTACGACCCGGACGGTCCCGAACTCGGCGGGGCGCTCGAGCAGGCGGGGTTGGCGGTCCAGCTCGCCCCCAAGCTCGGGACGCGCTCCCGCGAGGAGCTGCTCCGGCTCGCCACCGACGCCGACGCCGCGATCGTCTCGACCGATCCGTTCGACCGCGTCGTCCTGAACCGCTGCCGCCGCCTGCGCGTGATCGCCCGCGTCGGCGTGGGCACCGACTCGATCGACCTCGAGGCGGCCACCGCGCTCGGCATCGCCGTCACGGTCACGCCCGGGGCGAACGAGGTGGCGGTCGCCGACCACACGATCGCCCTGATGCTGGCCGTCCTGCGCCGGATCGCCGAGCAGGACGCGGCCGTGCGCCGGGGCGAGTGGCGCCGGACCGGCGACGCGATGCCGTGGCAGCTGAGCGGGACGACGGTGGGGCTCGTCGGCTACGGCCGCATCGGCCGGCTCGTCGCGGATCGGCTCTCCGGCTTCTCGGCCCGGGTGATCTATCACGACCCGTACGACGGCGGAAACTCGGTGGCGCTGCACGCGCTACTCGGACAGGCCGACGTCGTCTCGCTGCACGCGCCGCTGCGGCCGGAGACCGCGCGCCTCATCGGCGCCCGCGAGCTCGCGCTGATGCGACCGCATGCGGTGCTCGTCAACACCGCGCGGGGCGGGGTCGTCGACGAGCCGGCGCTCGTCGACGCGCTCGCCGCGGGGGACCTGCGCGGAGCGGGCCTCGACGTCTTCACCGACGAGCCGCCGCGCGACCCGCGGCTGCTGGCCCTGACCAACGTCGTCCTCACCGCGCACGTCGGCGGGATCAGCGAGCGCTCCGTCGCCGAGATGACCCGCCGGGCCACCCGATCCGTCGTCGACGTCCTCGGCGGCCGCGTGCCGCTCGACCTGGCCAACCCGGCCGTCCTCGACCACGCGCGCTTCGCCGCCCTCGCGGGTGCCTCGTGAGCGCCCTGCTGCGCGCGCGGATCGCGGCGGGCGACGGGCTCGTCGGGACGGTCCTGACCCTTCCCGGCGCCACCGCGGCAGAGCTGGCGTCCGAGCCGTTCGACCTCGTGTGGATCGACCTGGAGCACGCCGCGCTCGGCCGTCACGAGGCGCAGGAGCTGATCGTCGGAGCGCAGGCCGCGCACACCGCGGCGCTCGTCCGCCTCCCCGCCACCGACCACGCGACGATCGCGGCGATGCTCGACGCGGGCGCCGATGGGATCGTGCTCGCGTCGGTCGACGACGGGCGGGAGGCGGTGGCCGCCGTCGCCGCGAGCCGCCATCCGCCGCACGGGACCCGCGGCTACGGGCCGCG
>JAOPZL010000169.1 GCA_025964175.1 Solirubrobacterales bacterium | reverse complement strand
ACCTGCGTGAGCGCGGGTGGCTGGCCCTGCACCTGACGGCCGGGCCCGCCTACGGCGGCGCCGACGGGGAGACGATCTCGACGGCCGGGGCGATCGCGGCGGCGCTCGGCGACGGCCCCGGCCGCTGCGACGCCGTCGTCTGCGGCCCCGGCCCCGGGATCCTCGGCTCGGGCACCGCGCTGGGCCACGGCGGGCTCGTCGCGCTGGACTCCGCGCACGCCGCTCTCGCGCTGCGCCGCCCGACGCTGATCGCCGCGCGGATGTCCGACAGCGACCCGCGCGAGCGCCACCGGGGGATCTCCCACCACACGCGCACGGTGCTCGACCTGCTGCTCGCACCCGTCGTCGTCGCGCTGCCCGACGGGGAGGAGGTCCCGCGGGACGCCCAGGCGAGGCACGACTGGCGCACCGCGTCCGGCGACCTCGACGGCTTCCCGTGGCCGCTGCGCTCGATGGGTCGCGACGACCGCGTCTTCTTCGCCGCGGCGGCCGCCGCCGGCCGGACGCTGGCTGCGATGATCGCCCGACCATGAGCGAACGAGACTTCGAGCTGGTCGGCGAGCCGCAGACGGTGTTCAAGGGCCACATCGTCAGCGTGGACGAGGCGACCTTCCGCTTCACGCAGGACGGCAAGGAGATCCAGCGCGAGATCGTCCGCCATCCGGGCGCGGTGGCCACGATCCCGCTGGAGGACGATCACGTCTGGCTCGTCGTGCAGCCGCGCCAGGCCGTGGGGGAGCCCGACATGCTCGAGATCCCCGCGGGCAAGCGCGACGTCGACGGCGAGTCGCTGGAGGAGAACGCGCAGCGCGAGCTGGCCGAGGAGATCGGCAAGCGGGCCGAGCACTTCGAGCACGTCAAGGGCTTCTACACGAGCTGCGGCGTGATGGACGAGCGGATCGACATCTTCCTGGCCACCGGGCTCAGCGACGTCGACGGCGAGGGCGAGGAGGACGAGCGGATCGAGGTCATCGCGTGGCCGCTGGACCGCCTGGACGAGGCGATCGCCCGCACGACGGACGCCAAGACGATCATCGGCCTGCTGCTGCTGAAGGAGCGCCTCGGGCGCGCGTAACCGGGCGCGGGATCTCCCGCGGCCTCATGCGGCACGCCGCAACGTCCCATGCATTCTGGCGCTGCCGTTGCAGGCGCAGGGCCAGCGGCGTGCACGCGCGAATGACAAGCCGTGGCCGCCACCGTCGAAGCACGCACCCACGAGCAGCTCGTGCTCGACTTCCTCGCCTACCTCGAGTTCGAGCGGGGCCTGTCGCGCAACACGCTGGAGGCCTACCGCTCCGACCTGCTGCAGTTCGGCGCCTACGTGGCCGAGCACGACATCGACGTGCTCGCGGCCGAGCACTCCGACCTCGCGGGCTGGCTGACCGACCTCGCGACCGGCGATCCGCCCGAGCGCCCGGCCGCCGCGAGCGCCACGCTGCAGCGCAAGGCCGCGTGCCTGCGCTCGTTCTACCGCCACCTGCGCCGCGACGAGATCATCGTCCACGACCCGACCGCCGAGCTGCGCGCGCCGCGCAAGGACCAGCGCCTGCCGAAGGTGCTGGACCGCGACGAGGTCGCGCGCCTGCTCGCCGCGCCGCAGGGGACCGACCCGGCCGCGCTGCGCGATCGCGCGCTGCTGGAGCTCATGTACGCCTGCGGGCTGCGCGCGTCGGAGGCGATCGGGCTGACCGTCGCCGACATCGACCTCGAGGCCGGCGTGCTGCGCGCGACCGGCAAGGGCTCCAAGGAGCGGCTCGTGCCGATCGGCGGCAAGGCCGTCGACGCGGTGCGCATCTACTTCGAGCGGGCGCGGCCGAAGTTCGTCGGTCTGGCTCCCGAGCCGCACCTGTTCGTCAACCAGCGCGGCGCCGGGCTCACCCGCCAGGGGCTCTACAAGATCGTCCAGCGCCACGCCCGCGCGGCGGGGCTGGACGGCAAGATGAGCCCGCACACGCTGCGCCACACGTTCGCCACGCATCTGCTGGCCGGCGGCTGCGACCTGCGCTCGCTGCAGGAGATGCTCGGGCACGCCGACATCGCCACCACCCAGATCTACACGCACCTCTCGGCCGACCGCCTCAAGGACGTCTACTTCGCCGCGCACCCGCGGGCGACCGTGGTCTGAAGCGGCTCTCCTGAACAACTAGCATCGGCGACCATGGCACGGGTCGCGGTGGTGGTGATCGACGCATGCGGCATCGGCGGCCTCGACGACGCCGCCGACTACGGCGACACGGTCGGATTCAACACGCTGGCCAACGTGGCCGAGGCGGTCGGTGGACTGCGGCTGCCGGTCCTGCAGTCGCTGGGGCTCGGGTCGATCGTCCCGCTGCGCGGCGTCTCGCCGGCGTCCTCGCCGGTGGTCCATGGGCGCCTGGCCGCCCAGGGCTTCGGCAAGGACTCGACGGCCGGCCACTGGGAGCTGATGGGCGTCGCGGCCGACGTGCCGCCGCCGACCTACCCGGACGGCTTCTCGCCGCAGACCGTCGCCGAGCTGGAGCGCGTCACCGGCTTGCAGTTCCTGTGCAACGCGCCGGCCAACGGCCTCGCGGTGATCGAGCAGTTCGGCGAGGAGCACCTGCGCACCGGGAAGCCGATCCTCTACACGTCGCAGGACTCGGTCCTGCAGCTGGCCGCCCACGTCGACCGGGTCGCGCTTGAGGACCTGTACGCGGCGTGCGCCGCCGCCCGTGAGGTGGTCGACGTGATCCGGGTCATCGCGCGCCCGTTCGAGGGCGAGCCGGGCGCGTTCAGCCGCACCACCGGCCGCCACGACCTCGCGCTGCCGCCGCCCGGGCGCTCGGCGCTGGACGTCCTCGTCGACCGCGGCGTGCCGATCCACGCGGTCGGCAAGGTCAACGACCTGTTCGGCGGGCGGGCGATCGACGTCGCCCATCCCGGCGCGACGAACGCGAGCTCGATCGCCTCGACGACGTCGCTGCTGGCGACCCTGGACCACGGGTTCGTCTTCGCCAACCTGATCGAGACCGACCAGCTCTTCGGCCACCGCCACGACGCCGAGGGCTTCCACCGCGCGCTGCGCGAGATCGACGCGGCCGTGGGCGGCTGGCTGGAGCTGCTGCGCGAGGACGACGTGCTCATCCTCACCGCCGACCACGGCGTGGACCCGACCGCACCGCACACCGACCACACCCGCGAGTACGCGCCGCTGATCGCCGCCACCGGATCGCGCCCACCCCGCGCGGGCCACCGCCACGACGGCGTGCTCGCCGATGTCGGCCAGACGGTCGTGACGCACCTCACGGGCCGCCCCGCGGACGAGCTCCCCGGCCGCTCGGTCCTCGACGGTGGCGAATAGCCTGAGCGAGCCATGCCCGAGCTTCCCGAGGTCGAGACGATCCGCCGCCAGCTGGTCCCCGTCGTCGAGGGCCGCACGCTGCGCGAGATCGATGTCCAGGACGCCCGCTGGTGCCAGCCGATCGCGCCCGGCGAGCTGCGCCACGCGCTGGAGAACCGCCGCATCGAGGCCCTCGACCGGCGCGGCAAGTACCTGATCGCCGACTTCGCCGACGACATCACGCTGTTCGTGCACCTGCGGATGACGGGGACGCTGCTCGTCGACCCGCCGGCCGGCACGAAGTACGAGCGCGTCCGGCTGCGCTTCGCCGACGACGGGCCCGAGATCGCCTTCTGCGACCCGCGCCGTTTCGGCACCGGGGAGCTCGCGATCGGCCCTGACGCCAAGGACGCGTTCCTCGCGGCGCGCCTGGGCGTCGAGCCGCTGGGCCCCGACTTCACCGCGGAGGGGATGCGGGCGCAGGCGAAGGGCCGCCGCGCCCCGATCAAGGCGTTCCTGCTGGACCAGCGGCGCATCGCCGGCGTCGGCAACATCTACGCCGACGAGGCGCTGTTCCGGGCGAAGGTCCACCCGCTGCGTCCCGCGGGCACGCTGACGAGGGACCAGTTCGCGCTGCTGCGCGACGAGGTCGTCGCCGTGCTCGAGGCGGGCATCGACGCGGGCGGCTCGACGATCGACGACTTCCGCCACACCGACGGCGTCTACGGCTCCTTCCAGCACCAGTTCCTCGTCCACCGCCGCCGCGGCGAGCCGTGCCCGGTCTGCGGCACGCCGATCGTGAAGTTCGTCGCCGCCGGCCGCGGCACCCACGCCTGCGAGCACTGCCAGCGCCCGCCGCGCGGGGTGAAGCGCCACCTGATGACTCGCTAGGGTCGCCGCCGTGGACATCATCCTCGCCGTCGCCGCGGCGCTGTTCTTCGCACTGGGGACCGTCCTGCAGCAGAAGGCCGGGCTCGACCACCCCGCCCAGGGCTCGTCGGCCGGCCTGCTCGTGCAGATGGCCCGCCGGCCGGTCTGGCTGCTGGGCATCTCCTGCGACGGGCTCGGGTTCATCTGCCAGTTCATCGCGCTCTCGGTCGGCTCGCTGGCCGTCGTGCAGCCGCTGCTGGTCCTCAGCGTCGTCTTCGCGCTGCCGCTCGGGGTCGTCTTCACCGGGCAGCGCGTGCAGCGGCTCGACGTCTGCGCGGCGATCGTCGTCACCGTCGGGCTGATCGCCTTCCTGACCATCGCCAATCCACATGGCGGCCGCCAGAACGCCCCGCTGGGCGACTGGCTGATCACCGGCGCGGTCGTCCTGCTGATCACCGCGCCGCTGCTGCTCGCCTCCCGCCGCGTCCACACCGCGGCCGGGAAGGCGGCCCTGCTCGGCAGCGCGACCGGCGTGCTCTTCGGCCTCTCGGCCGCGCTGACCGACGTCACCGGCCACCGCTTCGACGACGGCATCCTGACCGTCTTCACGAGCTGGCCGCTGTACGCCCTGATCGTCGTCGGCTACATCTCGATGACGCTCAGCCAGCTGTCGCTGAACACCGGCACGCTCGCGCCCGCGATCGCCACGCAGATGAGCTGGGACCCGATTGCCAGCCTCGTGCTGGCCATCGTCCTGCTGCACGAGTCGCTGGACAGCTCACCGCTGAGGATCGTCGCCACGGTCATCGCGCTGGCCGCCGCGCTGGGCGGGGTCGCCGTCCTCGCCCGCGCTCAGGAGGCCGCGGAGCCGCCGGCCGGCGGGCCGTCGGGGCCCGGCGAACCGCCCGCGGACGCGATGACGGCCGCCATCCGCGCCTGACTGCGCGGCTTGGCGTAGGTGAAGTAGATCGCCAGGCCGATCAGCAGCCAGATGACGAGGCGGATCCACGTGGCGATCGGCAGCGTCGCGATCAGGCCGACGGCGGAGACGATGCCCAGCCCGGCCACGAAGTTGACCGCGGGCACGCGGAACGGCCGCGGCAGGTCCGGGCGCTGGCGGCGCAGCACGATGACCGCGGCGCAGACGATGGTGAACGAGAGCAGCGTCCCGATCGAGACGAGGTTGGACAGCGCCTCGATCGGCGTCAGCCCCGCCACGAGGGAGCCCGCGACCCCGCAGACGATCGTCGCCTGCACCGGCGTCTGCGACGTGATGCTGACCTTGCCCAGCCGCGCGGGGAGCATGCCGTCCGACGACATCCGCATGAAGATGCGCGTCTGCCCGTAGAAGGTGACGAGCGTCGTCGCGGCCAGGCCGATGACGGCGGCGAGGTCGATGATCGTCTCCAGCCAGGCGAGGTCGTGCCCGGCGGCGTGGACGGCGACGGCCAGCGGATCGGGGACGTTCAGCTGCTGGTAGGGCACCAGGCCGGTCATGACGATGCCGATCAGCACGTAGAGGACCGACGAGATGATCACCGTGGCGAGCAGCGCGACGGGGATCGTGCGCTTGGGGTCGCGCGTCTCGGCCGCGGCGGTCGACACCGCGTCGAACCCGACGTAGGCGAAGAAGACGACGCCCGCGCCGCGCAGGATCCCCGACCAGCCGTACTCGCCGAAGCCGCCCTCGCTGCGCGGCACGAACGGGTGCCAGTTCGTCTTGGTCACGAACCACACGCCGACGCCGATGAAGAGGACGAGGGCCAGCAGCTTCAGCGCGACCATCGAGTTGTTGGCCCGCGCCGACTCGCGCATCCCCATCAGCAGCAGCCAGCAGCTGCCCAGCACGATCAGCACCGCCGGCAGGTTCACGATGCCCGCGTGGTCGCCGAACGGCGGGTTGACGATCGCGTTGGGCAGGTGGATCCCGCCGGAGTCCAGCAGCGAGACCACGTACCCCGACCAGCTCACCGCGACGGTCGCGGCGGCGAACAGGTACTCCAGCAGCAGGTCCCACCCGATGAACCACGCGAGGAAGATCCCGAAGGTCGCGTACGCGTAGGAGTAGGTCGACCCGGCGGCCGGGATCATCGCCGCCAGCTCCGCGTAGCAGAGCGCGGTGACCGCGGCCGCGAGGCCGGCGAGCAGGAAGGAGATGACGACGGCCGGACCCGCGTACTCCGCGGCGGCGACGCCGGTGGTGGCGAAGATGCCGCCGCCGACGACGGAGGCGATGCCCAGGGCGGTCAGGGACACGGGCCCGAGGGCCTTGGAATCCATCCGGCCGCGGTCGGTCTCGGCCTGCTCGAGGATCGCGTCGAGGTTGCTGGTCTTGGACACGGTGCTCATCCTCGGCGTCATCGGCAGGAGAAGCACCGCGCTCAAGACCGATGCTGCGCAAGCCGAAGACTCCTGAGAGCATGAGCCCCGACGTGAGCACGACCTCCGAAGACCCGATCCCGGAGCACGCCTCCTTCCAGGAGGGCGAGCGCCAGCACCGCCTCGACAAGCTCGACGCCCTGCGCGGGCGCTCCATCGAGCCCTACCCGGTCCGCTTCGATCGCGACGCGACCGCCGCTCAGCTGCACGAGACGCACGCGGGCCTGGCCCCGGGCAGCGACACGGGGGAGACGGTCAAGCTGGCGGGGCGCGTCGTCGCGCTGCGTCGCCACGGCGGCCTCGACTTCGCCGACCTGCGCGACCAGACGGGCGCGATCCAGCTGATGGCCGACCGCCGGCTCCTGGGCCAGGAGGAGCTGGCCGACTTCGCCAACCTCGACCTGGGCGACTGGGTCGGCGTGCAGGGCCGGGTCGTCACCACCGACAAGGGTGAGCTGTCGGTCGCCCTCTCGAGCTTCCTGCTGCTGAGCAAGGCGCTGCGCCCGCTCCCGGACCTGCGCCACGGCCTCGCCGATCCCGAGACGCGCTACCGCCAGCGCTACCTCGACCTCACCGTCAACCAGCGCTCGCGTGAGATCTTCGCCATCCGCTCGGAGACGATCACCTCCGTCCGCAAGACCCTGCTGGACCGCGGCTTCCACGAGGTCGAGACGCCCGTCCTGCTCAGCCAGGCCGGCGGCGCGGCGGCCAAGCCGTTCATCACGCATCACAACGCGCTCGACCTCGACATGACGATGCGCATCGCGCTCGAGCTGCCGCTCAAGCGGCTCATCGTCGGCGGCATGGACCGCGTCTTCGAGATCGGCCGCGTCTTTCGCAACGAGGGCATCGACACCCGCCATAACCCCGAGTTCACCGAGCTCGAGGCCTATCAGGCGTTCGGCGACTACCACGACATGATGGAGCTGACCGAGGCGATCATCGTCAACGCCGCGCGTGCCTCGCTGGGCACGACGGTCGTGTCGATCGCCGGTCGCGACGTCGACCTCGCCAAGCCCTTCCGCCGCGCGACGATGGCCGAGCTCATCAAGGAGAACGCCGGCGTCGACATGCACCCGAGCATGCCGGTGGAGGAGGCGCGCAGGATCGCCGACTCGCTGGGCGTGCAGTGGCTGGACGTCTGGGGCTCGGGCAAGATCATGAGCGAGTGCTACGACGAGTCGTCGGAGGACAAGCTGATCGAGCCGACCTTCGTGATGGACCACCCGCGCGAGACCTCGCCGCTGGCCCGTGTCCACCGCAGCGACCCGTTCCTCGTCGAGCGCTTCGAGCTCGTCGTGGCCGGCCGCGAGCTGGCCAACGCGTACTCCGAGCTCAACGACCCTGTCGACCAGGCGCAGCGCTTCCGCGACGAGGCGCGGCTGCAGGCCGGCGGCGACGAGGAGGCCGAGCCGGTCGACGACGACTACGTCATGGCGCTGGAGTACGGCCTGCCGCCCACGGGCGGCCTGGGCGTCGGCATCGATCGCCTGGTGATGCTCCTGACCGGCGCCGACGCGATCCGCGACGTCATCCTCTTCCCGACGCTGCGCCCGGTCGACGGCGCGCCCGGCTCGGGCAAGGACGCCTCCGGGGCTCCGGCGAACGGGGCGGCGGCCGCCGCGTCCGGGTCCGCCACCCCCGCGGCGTTCACGGCCGAGTCCGACGACGACGAGCCCGACCTGCTCCCGGTCTCGCCCGGCCCCGCGTACCGCTCCCCGACCCGTCGCCCGGCCTCCCTGGGCTGGCTCGCGTGGCTGACCGCGATCGTGGGCCTGCTCTCCCTGCTGCCCGAGTTCCCGCTCATCGACTGGTCCTTCGGCATCGGCAACCTGCTGGACCGGCCGTCGCGCGCGGCGACCTTCGTCATCTCCGTGGTCGTCGGCGTCGGCATGATCGCCGTCGCCCGCCAGCTCTACCTGGGCCGGCGTCGCGCCTGGACCCTCGCCATCGGCCTGTTCGCCCTCGGCGCCGCGGTCCACCTGCTCAAGGGCCCGGACCCGATCCCGGTCCTGATCGACCTCGCGATGCTCTTCACCCTCGTCTGGTACCGCCAGGACTTCCACGCGCGCAGCGACCCCGGCTCGCTGGCCGACGTCCTCATCTTCATCCCGCTGTACCTGGCGACGGTCCTGATCTTCGGGTTCGTCTCACTGCTGACGCAGGCCAACCACGTGGACGGCCGGCTCGGCGTCGGCCGGGGGCTGGAGACGATCTTCGGCGGCCTGGTCGGGATCAACGGGCCCTACCACTACGAACGCGACCTGTTCGGCGACTTCTTCCCGGCCGCCCTGCTCGCGCTCGGGATCGCCGGGCTGGCGATCCTGCTGTACCTGCTGCTGCGCCCACTGGTGCAGTCGACGCCCGAGGACGACGACGCGCGCGCCAAGGCACGGGCGATCGTGCAGCGCCACGGCAGCGACACGCTCGCCTACTTCGCGCTGCGCCACGACAAGAGCTACTTCTTCTCCTCCGACGGGCGATCGCTGATCGCCTACGCCTACGTGCGCGGCCACGCGATGGTCGCCGCCGACCCGATCGGGCCGCCGGCCGACACCGCCCGCACGCTGGACGAGTTCCTCGCCTTCTGCCGCGAGCGCGGCTGGTCGACGGCGTTCCTCGCCGTGCGCGAGGCCGACGCCCAGCTCTACCGCGACCGCGGCCTGCACGTCCTCTACCTCGGCGACGAGGCGATCCTGCACTGCGAGGGCTTCTCGCTGTCCGGGCGCAAGATGAAGGCGGTGCGCGAGGCGGTCAACCGCGTCGGGCGCGACCACACCTTCGAGCTGCTGCGCGAGGACGAGGCGTCACCGGAGCTCGTCGCCCAGCTGAACGAGATCAGCGAGCTGTGGCGCCAGGGTGCCCCGGAGCGCGGCTTCACGATGGAGCTGGGCGAGGACGTGGCCGGCGAGCTGCACGACTTCGTGCTGGCCGTCGCGCGGGGCAAGGACGGGGCGCCCGCCGGCTTCCTGCGTTTCGTGCCCGCCTACAGCGCCGACGAACCCGGCTACTCGCTGGACCTGATGCGCCGCCGGCCCGACTCGGTCAACGGCATGACCGAGTACCTGATCGCCAACGCCGCGATCGCGCTCGGCGAGCAGGGCGTCAAGCGGCTGTCGCTGAACTTCGCCGCCTGGGGCCGCCTGCTCGACAGCGCGTCGGGCGCGGGCTTCTGGGGGCGGGTGCAGCGCGGCGTCGCGCGCGGGCTCAACCCGTTCTTCCAGATCCAGTCGCTGCGCGACTTCAACCAGAAGTTCGATCCCGAGTGGCTGCCGCGCTCGATGGTCGTCGACGACCTCGGGGATCTGCCCAAGGTCGCGCTGCTCTACGCCAGCGTCGAGGGCTTCCTCGAGCTGCCGGTGGTCGGCAAGCTGCTGGTCCCGCCGGTGCGCCAGAAGGCGGAGTCGGGCTCGGTCGCGAGCCCGACGACGACGGTCTAGGCGGCCTCGGCGAGCAGCTGCTTGAGCTGGCCGCTCTTGTCGGCGGCCTTCAGCTCCGTGAAGCCGCCGATGAGCGTGCCGTCGATGAGGACCTGGGGGAAGGTGTACATCCCGGTCTTCTCGATGAGCTGGTCGCGTCCCGCCGGGTCGCGTGCGAGGGTGATCTCCTCGTAGGCGACGCCGCGCTTGTCCAGCAGCGCCTTGGCCATGCTGCAGTAGGGACACGGATCGGTGGAGTAGACGATGACGTTGCTCATGACTTCAGAAAGTATAGTGAGATCCGATGTCCGGTCCGGTCCGCGCTGAGGGCGTCGTCCTGCGGTCGATGCGCTTCGGCGAGGCCGATCGGATCCTCCACGTCTACACCGAGGACCGGGGTCGGATCGGCGCGATCGCCAAGGGCGTGCGCCGCTCACGCAGCCGCTTCGGCGGCCGGTTGGAGCCGTTCACCCGGGTGAAGCTGATGCTCCACGAGGGGCGCTCGGACCTGATGACCGTCACCGGCGCCGACACCGTCGCCCCGCATCGGCGCCTGCGCGAGCATGCGGCGTCGCTGGATTCGGCCGCGCGCGCGTGCGACGCGGTCACCAAGCTCTTCGAGACGAGCGACCCGCAGCCGCCGGTCTTCCACCTGCTCTGCCACGAGCTCTCGCTGCTGGACGACGACCCGGCCCACGCGACGCGCTCCAACCAGCTCGCCTTCCGCCTCAAGCTGCTGCTCGCGGCCGGCCTGGCGCCGCAGCTGGCCGCGTGCGCGAACTGCGGGGAGGCCGACCACCTGACCGGCTTCTCGGGCGCGGCGGGCGGCGTCGTCTGCATGGCCTGCGAGGGCGCGGGCTTCCCGCTCTCGGAGGAGGCCCATCGCTTCATGAGCGACGCGCTGGGCAAGCCGCTGCGCGAGGCGCCGTCGGCGGGCGATCGCGCGCTGCGCCAGGCCGAGCGCGCGATCGGCGAGACGGCCGAGCACCACGCGCACGTGCGGCTGCGCTCCGCAGCGCCCTGACGTTCGGATCGCGAACATCCGCTCGCCCAACAGGCCGTATAGGGTCCACGGATGCGTTGGGTGTATGACTTCTCCGATGGGTCCCGGGACATGCGAGACCTGCTGGGCGGCAAGGGCGCGAACGTCGCCGAGATGACACGGATCCTCGGGGCCGAGCGGGTTCCCGCCGGGTTCACGATCACCACCGAGGCCTGCGTGGCCTACATGGATGGTGGTGGGTTCCCGGACGGGATGAGCGGACAGGTACGCGAGGCGCTGGACCGCCTCGAGGCCGCGGCCGGCAAGACCCTCGGCGACGCCGCCGATCCGCTGCTGGTCTCCGTGCGCTCGGGCGCGCGCGAGTCGATGCCCGGCATGCTCGACACCGTCCTGAACCTCGGGCTCAACGACGCGTCGGTCGCCGGCCTGGCCGAGAAGACCGGCAACGAGCGGTTCGCGTGGGACTCCTACCGCCGCTTCGTGCAGATGTTCGGCAACGTCGTGCGCGGGGTGGAGGGCGAGCGGTTCGAGGGCGAGATCGCCCGCATCAAGCGCGACCGCGGCGTCAAGCTGGACACCGAGCTCGACGTCGCCGCGCTGCGGGAGCTCACGCAGAGCTTCCAGTCCTTCTACGACTTCCCGCAGGATCCCGCGCAGCAGCTGGAGCAGGCGATCCGCGCCGTCTTCGACTCGTGGACGGGCGATCGCGCCGTCTCCTACCGCCGCATCCACCACATCCCCGACGACTGGGGCACGGCGGTCAACGTCCAGCAGATGGTCTTCGGCAACAAGGGCGACACGTCGGGCTCGGGCGTCGCGTTCAGCCGCGACGAGGTGACCGGCGAGCCGGAGCCGTCGGGCGACTTCCTGGCCAACGCACAGGGCGAGGACGTCGTCTCCGGCGTGCGCAACACCCGCGACATCTCCGAGCTGCGCGAGTGGCAGCCCGAGGTCCACGCGCAGCTGATGGAGATCCTGCGCACGCTCGAGGGCCACTACAAGGACATGCAGGACTGCGAGTTCACGGTGGAGGAGGGGCGCCTCTACATGCTGCAGACGCGCAACGCCAAGCGTCCCGCACAGGCCGCCGTGCGCTTCGCCGTCGACGCCGTGCAGGAGGAGCTCCTGACCAAGGCCGAGGCGATCGCGACGATCGACGCCGGCAAGCTCGATGCGCTGCTGCACCCGACCTTCGACCCCGCCGCCGAGTTCACCGTGCTCGCCCGCGGGGTGGCCGCGTCGCCCGGCGCCGCCAAGGGCAAGATCGTCTTCACCGCGGCCGCGGCCGTGGAGCAGGGCTCCGAGCACGACGTGATCCTCGTGCGCTCGTTCACCGAGGCCGACGACGTGGCGGGCTTCCACGCGGCCAAGGGGATCCTCACGTCCGAGGGTGGCAAGGCGTCCCACGCGGCGCTCGTCGCCCGCGGCATGGGCGTCCCGGCGGTCACCGGCGCGAGCGCGGTGGAGATCGACGTCTCCGCCGGCGAGGCGCACATCGGCGACGTCGTCCTGCGCGAGGGCGACCTGATCGCCATCGACGGCACGACCGGCGCGGTCACCGTCGACGACGTCCCGCTCGTCGATCCCGAGGTCAACGCCTCCTTCGAGACCGTCCTGGGGTGGTGCGACGAGCTGCGCCGCCTGGGCGTGCGTGCCAACGCCGACACGCCCGAGGACGCCCGCAAGGCCCGCGAGTTCGGCGCCGAGGGCATCGGCCTGTGCCGCACCGAGCACATGTTCCTCGGCGAGCGCCAGAAGCTGATGGCCGACATGATCCTCGCGGTCGACGAGCGCGGCCGCCGCGCCGAGCTGGACAAGCTGCTGCCGCTGCAGCAGGCCGACTTCGAGGGGCTGTTCGAGGCGATGGAGGGGCTGCCGGTCACGATCCGGCTGCTCGACCCGCCGCTGCACGAGTTCCTCCCGCACCCGTCCGAGCTGCCCGAGGGCTCGGCCATCCGCGCCCGCGCGGAGTCGCTGCAGGAGGTCAACCCGATGCTCGGCATGCGCGGCGTGCGCCTGGGCATCGTCTACCCCGAGATCTACGAGATGCAGGTGATCGCGATCTGCCGGGCGGCCAAGGCCGTCTCGCCCGCGCCGCACCTGGAGATCATGATCCCGCTCATCGACTACGAGAAGGAGCTCGAGCTGATGGCCGGGCTCGTGGAGCGCGTCGCCCACGACGAGGGGCTCGAGCGCGGCGCCGACTACTCGATCGGGACGATGATGGAGCTCCCGCGCGCGTGCTTCATCGCCGACCACATCTCGCCGCTGGCGGACTTCTTCTCCTTCGGCACCAACGACCTGACCCAGACGGCGCTCGGCTTCTCGCGCGACGACATCGAGGGCAAGATCCTCGCCCGCTACATCGAGACGCGGATCCTGGACCGCTCGCCGTTCGAGACGATCGACACGCCCGGGGTCGGGCAGATGCTGCGGATGGGCGCGTGGCTGGGGCGCCAGGGCAACCCGACGCTGAAGCTCGGCGTCTGCGGCGAGCACGGCGGCGATCCCGACTCGATCGAGTTCTTCCACCACAACGGGCTGGACTACGTGAGCTGCTCGCCGTTTCGCGTGCCGATCGCGCGGGTCGCGGCGGCGCAGGCGGTGGCGACCGAACCCGCGCCCTAGCGCGGGGCGGACCGCCCGCGCGGATACGCTGCGGGGGACATGCCCCGCTATCGCGATGAGGACAAGGAGCGAGTCCGCGACGCGGTCGACTTCGTGGCGCTGGTGGAGGCGCAGACCGAGCTGCGCAAGACGGGCGGGAGCAGCTACATGGGCCGCTGCCCGTTCCACGAGGAGCGCAGCGGCTCGTTCTCGGTCGACGCCACGAAGAAGCTCTTCTACTGCTTCGGCTGCGGCGAGAAGGGGGACGTCTTCCACTTCGTCGAGCTGACGGAGAACGTCGACTTCACCGGGGCACTGGAGCTGCTGGCCGAGCGCAACGGGATCGAGCTGGAGCGCGAGCACGAGGACCCCGACGCGGCGCGCAGGCGCCAGGCCCAGGAGCGGCTGATGGAGCTGCTCGCCCGGACCGCCGCGTTCTACGAGCGCTTCCTGTGGGAGTCCAAGGAGGCCGAGAGCGCCCGCGTCTACCTCGCCCAGCGCGGGCTGTCGGAGGCGACGCTGCGCGCGTTCGGCGTCGGCTTCGCGCCCAGCGCGTGGGACACGGTGCTGATGAGCTCTCAGCGCTCCGGGTTCAAGGTCCGCGAGCTGCACGAGGCGGGGCTGGTGACGCGCAGCGGGCCGGAGGGGACCGGGCGGGTCTACGACCGCTTCCGCGCGCGCATCACCTTCCCGCTGGCCAACGCCCGCGGCCACGTGCTCGGCTTCGGCGCGCGGTCGATGGGCTCGGCCAACCGCGGCCCCAAGTACCTCAACACCGCCGAGAACGAGCTCTTCCACAAGGGCAGGATCGTCTACGCCGCGCACATGGCCCGCGCGTCGGCGGCCAAGGCGGGCGCGGTGATCGTCTGCGAGGGCTACACCGACGTGCTCGCGATGCACCAGGCGGGCGTGACGAACGTCGTCGCCTCGATGGGGACCGCGCTGACCGAGGACCAGGTCGGCGAGCTGGGCCGCCTCGCGCCGACCGTGCAGCTGGCCCTGGACGCCGACGACGCCGGCCAGGAGGCGATGCTGCGCGCGGCGCGCGTGGCCGCCGGGCGCAAGCTCGAGCTGCGCGTCGTTCCGCTGCCGCCGGGGTCGGACCCGGCCGACCTCGTCCAGGAGCAGGGGGCCAAGGCGGTGGCCGAGCTCGTCGAGAGCGCCGTCCCGTTCCCGCGCTTCCAGGTCAAGCGCGTCCTCGACACCGCCGACTGGTCCAAGGGCGAGGCGGCCGACCGCGTCCTCGACGAGCTGCGCCCGGTGTTCGCCGCGGTCGGCCCCTCGGTCA
>JAOPZL010000166.1 GCA_025964175.1 Solirubrobacterales bacterium | reverse complement strand
CGCCGCCGGCCGCGCCCTCGCCCTACGACGACATCGCCTTCGAGGGCACGATCGTCCTGGACGCGGGCCCGTTCACCGACATCTCCGCGCTCAGCACGTTCGAGCAGGGACTGGCCCGCGTGCCCGGCGCCGAGGACGTCTACGTCTCAGGCTTCGAGGGCAACCGCGCGCTCGTCGAGCTGCGGCTCGTCGCCCCGGTCGCGCTCGTGCGCGAGATGCGCGGCGTCCTGCCCGGCGGCTTCGCCGTGGCCGAGGCCGGCTCCGGGCGCCTGCGCATCGACGTCCACCCGATCCTCGACCCGACCCTCCGGAGCTGACGCCCGTGCCGAACGAGCCCCGCGAGGAGCGCTACCGCCCGTGGGCGCTCATCGGCATCACCCTGATCGCCCTGGTCGGGTTCGCCGTCTTCTTCCTCTCGTTCCTCGTCGCGCCGCTGGCGATCCTGCTGATCTTCTATGTCGGGTTCGCCGCGTCGGACCGCTCCAAGCGCAACGCCAGGGACCGGGCGAGGGCGCCGGCGGCCGATCCCGCGCCCGTCGTCGTCAGGACCGAGACCACGACCACGACGGTCGCCCCCGCCGATCCCCCGACGTACCGGCGGACCATGTGAGAGGCGAGGCGCGTGACGCGCTCGCCTCCGCGCTGGACAAGGGGATGGACTACACGGGGCTCCGGGACTTCACCCCGGACCCGAAGCTGTTCCACTATCTGCCCCCCGCGCTCGCGGCACGCGAGCAGGTCGTACCCGTGATCCTCGTCGGCGACACCCTCAAGATCGCGTCGGCTCGGCCCGATCCGGATCTGTCGCTCGTCCGCACTCGCTTTCCCTACCTCGAACTGGCTATTGTCATGGCGCCAATTACCGAGATCGAACAGGCCCTTCAGCGTCTCCCCGGCGCGCCCGCCAACAGCTGATGCAGACGACGACCGCACCAGAGCCCAGCCGGAGCTTCTACCGGCGCCTAGCCGCGCATGCCGGTCTCGAGTTCGTCACGCTCGACCCCACGCGCGCCGCCGATCCCGAGTACCGGCCCATCAACCCGCTGGCCGCGCGCCTGCTCTCCGAGCAGATCTGCCGCTACCACCGGATGCTGCCCGTCTCCTACGCCAACGGCGTGGTGACGATCGCCACCCCCGAGCCGTTCGACCAGGTCGCGCGTGAGGTCGCCACCGCGCTGACCGGCCGCTCCGTCCGCTTCGTCGTCACACCCGAGGAGGACGTCGATCACGCGATCGACGCGACCTTCGAGGCGATGCCGGGCGAGGCCGCGCGCACCGCGCCGGTCACCGAGCCCAGCTACCCGACCCGCATCGGCGACCTGCTCGTCGCCCGCGGCATGGCCACCGACGACGAGGTCCGCGCCGCGCTCGTGGAGCAGGAGCGCACCGGCAGCCGCGTCGGCGACATCCTCGTCCACGCCGGGATCATCCGCGAGCCCGAGCTCGTGGCCATCCTCGCCGAGCAGTTCCAGCTGCCGCTCGTCGACCTCTCCGAGTACGAGCCCGACCCCGCCGCGCTGGCGCTCATCCCCGAGCCGCTGGCCCGCCACCTGCGCGTCGTGCCGATCGCGGTGGACGACACCACGCTCTACCTCGCCATCGCCGACGTGCTCGACGACGACACCGTCGCGGCGCTGCGCGAGCACACCCATCTGGAGCTGCGCGGCTTCCTCGCCTCGCGCAACTCGATCGACGAGCTGCTGCAGCGCGTCCACGGCGGCGAGTACGTCGCCGTCGCCAAGTCCGAGCTGCTGAACCGCTTCCCGGAGGAGTCGGCCAACGTCGTCGTCTCCAACGCGCAGAAGACGTTCTTCCTGAGCGTCGCCGTCATCTGGGTCGTCTGCCTGGTCTTCTGGCCGAAGATGACGCTGATCGTCACGATGGCGCTGGCGTCGATCTTCTACCTGTCGACGTCGCTCTACAAGTTCCGCCTGACCTACGACGCGCTCGGCCACCAGTACGAGGTCGACGTCAGCGACGAGGAGGTCGCCGCTCTGGACGAGCGCGACCTGCCGATGTACACGATCCTCATCCCGCTCTACCGCGAGGCCGCCGTCGTGCCGCGGCTCGTGGCCGGCATCGGCGGCCTGGACTACCCGAAGACCAAGCTCGACGTCCGCCTGCTCTGCGAGGAGGACGACGAGGAGACGATCCCGGCGATCCAGGCCATGGACCTGCCGCCCCACTTCAAGATCGTGGTCGTCCCCGACGCCCAGCCCAAGACGAAGCCCAAGGCGTGCAACTACGGGCTGCTGCAGGCCGACGGCAAGTACGTCGTCATCTTCGACGCCGAGGATCGCCCCGATCCCGACCAGCTGAAGAAGATCGTCATCGCCTTCCAGAAGGCCGATCCGAACGTCACCTGCATCCAGGCGAAGCTGAACTACTTCAACGCGGACCAGAACCTGCTCACCCGGTGGTTCGCGACCGAGTACTCCATGCACTTCGACCTGCTGCTGCCGGGCCTGGCCGCGCAGGACGTGCCGATTCCGCTGGGCGGCACCAGCAACCACTTCATCACCGACCGCCTGGTCGACCTGGCCGCGTGGGACCCGTTCAACGTGACGGAGGACGCCGACCTCGGCATCCGCCTGCACAAGGCCGGCTACAAGACCGCGATGATCGACTCGACGACGCTCGAGGAGGCCAACTCGGAGCTGAACAACTGGATCCGCCAGCGCTCCCGCTGGATCAAGGGCTACATCCAGACGTGGCTCGTACACATGCGCCACCCGTTCAAGCTGCTGCGCCAGCTCGGGCTGAAGAGCTTCATCAGCTTCAACCTGACGATCGGCGGGACGTTCATCTTCCTGCTGAACCCGATCTTCTGGACGCTGACGACGGTGTTCTTCTTCACGAACTCCGACATCATCCGCGAGCTGTTCCCGTCGTTCATCTTCTACGCGGCCGCGTTCCAGCTGTTCATCGGCAACTTCGTCTTCATGTACCTCAGCGTCGCCGGAGCGGTCCAGCGCGGCTACTTCGACCTCGCGAAGTACGCGCTGCTGTCCCCGCTGTACTGGGGCCTGATGTCGATCGCCGCCTGGAAGGGCTTCCTGCAGCTCTTCTACGCCCCGTTCTACTGGGAGAAGACGGTGCACGGCCTCGACAACGGGCACGACTCCGCACCGCCCCGCTGATGGCCGTCGCCGTTCCGCCACCGGCCGAGCCGCACGCGCTGCATCGGGCGCACACCGCTGGCACCCCGCTCGACGACCGGCCCTACGAGCCGGCCGTCGGCCTTCCGGGAGCCAAGGTCGGGCTGCTCATGTTCGTCGTCTTCTCGGCGATCTACTTCGCGGTCGGCTACCAGACGACGATCGGCGACCACGTCGTCGTCTTCGACGCGCTCAACCGCCTCACCGACGCGTACCTCGTGTGGTGGAACGACCCGCCGAAGCTCGCCGCGATCGGCTTCCAGTTCCCGCCGCTGACCACGCTGGCGTTCCTGCCCTTCGCCGTCGTCAAGCCGGTCGCCACGTCGCTGGTGGCGCTCCCGCTGCTGACCTCGATGTGCGCGGGCGCGGCGATGGTGTGGCTGGACCGCACGCTCGCCCGCTGCGAGATGCCCGTCCTCTTCCGCCTGCCGCTGCTGATCGCCTTCGGGATCAACCCGATGTGGGCCTTCTACGCGGGCAACGGGATGAGCGAGGCGCTCTACCTCGCGATGCTCGCGTTCGCGCTCTACGGCTTCGTCTCCTGGTACGAGACGACCGAGCCGCGCTTCCTGATCGCCGCGGGCTTCGGCATCGCGGTCCTGATCATGTCGCGGTACGCGTTCATCATCTGGGCGGTCGTGATGGCGCTGCTGATCGGCGTCGCGCTCGTGCGCCGGCGGGCCAGCCGCGTCGAGGTCGAGGGTTCGGTGGTCGCGTTCGCCGCGCCCGTCGTCTACGCGCTCGCGCTGTGGATCCTGTTCAACGCCCTGATCGTCGGCGACCCGTTCGGCTGGATCACCGACATGACGTCGACGCAGGCCGTCAACGCGACCGGCATCGACACGGCCGGCTCGCTCGGCTTCGACGAGGTCTCGCGCCGCCTGCTCGAGCTCAACGTCGCCGTCTTCCCGCTCGCCTTCGGCGTCGTCCCCGGGCTGGTCATCGCCTTCCTGGGCCGGCGCAACGACATGGCGCTGTGGCTCGCCGCGTTCATCGTGCTGGGCATCGTGATCATGGGCGGCCACGCACTGCTCGCCCAGAACGAGGGCCTGCTGACGCTGCGCGACGCGATGCCGATGGCCCTGACCTCGCTGGTGGGCGCGGCCTGGGTGTACCGCAGCTACGACGGCTTCCGGGTCGTGATCTGGGGCGTCACGCTGCTGCTGCTCGTCATCAACCTGTTCACCGCCTGGCACGGGATGAAGAGCTACCCCTTCCAGTCGATGGAGCAGGCCTTCACGCGGGCGATTTCCACGGGCGACAGCCAGGAGGGGACCTCGTCGCGCGGTGGCTTCACCGTCGGCATCGACCCCGAGGCGCAGATGGCGAACTACATCAAGGGGCACGTCTCCGCGAAGAACGCGATCCTCACCGACAACGCGCAGACCTTCGGCGTCATCATCCTCAACGGCCAGCCGCAGGTCTTCTTCGATCGCATCGACAAGGGCGACGAGAAGTGGAACCAGGTCATGGACGCGCCGTGGGGCAAGGTCGGCTACCTGCTGGTGGCCTACAACCCGCGCTCCGGCGACCTGATCCAGCGCCACTACCCGCAGCTCAACGCGGGCACGACGCCGGGCTTCGACGTCGTCTACCGGACCGACCGCTACATCCTCGTGCGGGTCGCCGCCACCAACCCGAAGGCCGCCTCGGCGTCCGGTTCGTCGACGACGACGAGCCGCACGCAGGGCCCGACCGCGACGGAGCAAGGCACCTTCGCCCCGGCTCCGGCGACGACCGGCTAGCTCGGTAGCGTGCAGCAGATCATGGCTGGAGACCTGCCCGCGTCCGTCGGCGCGCGCGTCGAGGAGATCATGGCCTCGGCCCGCCAGGCGGCCGAGGCTCTCGAGCGCGAGGTCGAGCAGGCGAGCGCGCAGCGCGCCGCGGAGGTTCGCCTGTCCGCCGAGCAGGACGCCCGACGCATCCGCAGCGCCGCCGAGGCGACCGCGCGCGAGCACCTGGACGACGCCCTGCGCCGCGTGCAGGCGTTCGCCGACGCGCGGGTGCGCCGCATCTCCGAGCTCACGGACGCCCTCACGGCGGCCGCCGCGAGCCTGCCCGAGCAGCTCGCCGACGCCGCCGTCGTCCGCCGCCAGGTCGACGAGCTGATCGTCGCGCTCGGCTCGGCCGCCGAGCAGGCCGCCCGCGAGGCGGCGCGGCCCGCCATCAAGCTCCCCGGCATCGGCGAGACCACCACGCCGGAGCATTCGTGATCGCGGCTCGCGCGGCGCTCGCCGCGCTGACCGGCTTGACCGTCACGGTCGCGCTGGCGGCGTGCGGCAGCAGCAAGAACGACCAGCAGACGGTCACGCAGACGGTGACCCAGAAGGCGCCACGGCCGACGACGACGCCCGCGCAGGCCAACGACCCGACCGGCGGCGCGGGCACCGAGGGCACCCCGGGCAGCGCGTCGACCGGCGCCACCGGGATCGCCGGGGACACGGGCACCACCGCCTCCGCCGCGATCTACCGTCCGTTCGCGGCCACCAGCCCGTGGAACACGACGATCCAGGGGCTCCCGGTCGACGCCGACTCCGACCGCTACATCACGCAGGCGCAGGAGCGCATCGGCGTGATCGAGCGCGGCAACACGGTCACCACGCAGCGCGGGCGCATCGATGACCCGCTCTTCATCAACACGGCGCGCTGGACGGTACCGATCGTCGACGAGGAGAACGGCGTGCAGACCCGGATGGTCTGCCGCCAGATCCCGCCCGACTGCGGTGACGGCAAGACCGTCGACGCGCTGCTCGTGCCGCCCAACGCCTCGCCGCTGCCCCAGTACGACGGCTGGTTCACGATCCTGAACCGCCGGGAGGGCGTCGGCTACGACCTGTGGCGCGCCCGCCGCGGCGCCGGGAACGTCATCTCCTACCAGTTCATGCGCAAGTGGTCGCTCAGCGGCCCCGGCTTCCAGACGCCCAACTCGGTCAGCGCCCGCGGCTCCGGCCTGCCGCTGTTCGCCGGCATCCTGCTGCCCGAGGAGGTCCGCGCCGCCCGCATCGAGCACGCGCTGGCGATCTCGGTCCCCGGCCCCGCGCAGACCAACTACGTCCAACCCGCCTCGGCCACCGACGGCAACGGCCGCCTGACCTCGCTGCCCGAGGGCGCGCGCATCCGCCTGCGCGCCGATCGCTACGACGAGCTGCTGAGCCTGCCGACCTGCCACAACCGCCTGCGCGACGCCGAGGGCAACTTCCGCAGCGACTGCATCGCGCCCCGGACCAACCGGGCCGCGTCCCGCGCGATCCTGACCGCGCTGGGCAAGTACGGCGCGGTCGTCGTCGACCGCTCCCGCACGCCCACCCTGTACGCGAAGCTCAACGCCGACTGGACGTCGCCGCTGCGCTCGACCGACGGCCGCTACCTCGCCGCCGACGGGCGCACTCCGCTGCCCCGGACTCAGCAGGACAGCAGCCAGGGGACGCCGCTGCTGCGCGGCAACGAGGTCCAGTTCCTGCGGCTCTCGGACTTCGAGGTCATGGCGCTGGGCTCCGTCCACAAGTTCCCCCCGCCCGGCAACACGCCGGTCTCCAGCCAGACCTTCACCGCGGTGGTGCCATGAGGATCCGTCACGCGATCGGCGCCGGCGGGGCCGGCGTCGTCGCCGCCCTGCTCGTCGCCTCCTGCGGCATCGACACCGGGAACTCGGGAACGCCGACGGCCCAGCAGCCGGCCGGCAGCGGGACGACGGCCACGGCGACCGTGCGCCAGAACGCGCCCGCGCTGCCCGCCGCGCCCGACAACACCGTTCGCGTCGACGGCCTCGCCAGCGGGATCAGCGATGAGGCGACGGCCAAGTTCCTGGAGGGATCGACGGTCGACGTCGCGCTCATCCACGCCGGCGACGAGCAGAGCTTCGTCGACCTGTGCGCGGGCCACACCGACGTGATCGAGGTCTCCCGGCTCCCCACCGACGGGGAGGTCGCGGCCTGCCGCGACCGCGGCGTGGAGCTCTCCGAGGCGCTGCAGGTCGGCGCCGACGCGGAGGTCATCGCCACGAAGAACGAGGCCGACGTCGGTGGCGACTGCGTCACCGTGCAGCAGGCGCGGGACATCTTCAAGGCCGGATCGCCGTACAGCTCGTGGTCGCAGCTGGGCTTTCGCGACCTGCCGATCACCGCCACCGGACGCGAGGACGGCTCGCCGAACTTCGCGTTCTTCGGCCATGTCGTGCTCGGCCTGGACAGCGCGTCGCTGGCCGACGTGCGCGCCGACTACGTCGCCAAGCCCACCGACGCGCTGGAGCGCGTCGAGGTCTTCGGCACGCAGCGGGTCGTGGCCGCCCAGAAGCAGATCGTCGCCTACCGCCTGTCGCTGCGCGCCAAGACGCAGAAGGCCCGCGACCGCGAGGTCGACGCCGCCGTGCGCGCCGCCGACGGCCGCGTCCTGCGTCAGATCGCCGCCGAGAACGTCAAGCTGTCACGCTCGGGTCGCACGCTGACCATCCTCCAGGCCACGCGCCTGGAGGCCCGCAACCGGCTGCGCAACACGCGCGCCAAGCGCATCGCGCAGGCGAAGATCGACGCGCGCTACGACGCCGACATCAACGATCGCGTGCGCCGCTACAGCCGCGGGATCCTCGCCGAGGCGCGCGCGCCCGGCGTCGTCGGCGGCTTCCGCTTCTCCTACTACGAGCTGTTCGAGGACAAGCTGCGCCCGCTGGAGATCGACTACGGCGTGGCGGTCACCGCCGGCGGCGAGCCCGTCACCCTCGACGACCTGACGCCGGCCGACCGCAAGCGCCTGCAGTCGATCACGACCGCGACCGTGCAGACCGTCCCCGGCGTCGGCCCCGCGGCTACGCAGACCACGCCCGAGGGCGAGATCACCACCGTCCCGACGGCCAAGGCGGTCCCCGACCTGCCCGCCCGCCTGCTGCCCAAGAAGACGAAGGACGGCGAGGCGATCTACCCGGGCCCCAACTGCGTGTTCCCGTCACAGGTGACGATCGCCAACGGCTCCTACCCGTTCTCGCGCCGGCTCTACGTCTACTCGTCCTACCAGTCGCTGGCCCGGGCCGAGGTGCGCGCCTACGTCGCGTCGATCCTGCAGAACGCGCAGTCGCTGGCCCGGGACGGCCGCCTGGTCGCGATCACCGACGCCCAGCTCGCCGACGAGCAGGCGATCCTGGCCAACCGCGGTCGCACGCCCAAGCCGGCGGCCACGACGCAGCAGACGACGACGACCCGCACGGTGACGACGCCGCAGGGGACGACGACGGTGCAGACCGTGACCACGACGACGCCGGTCACCGCCACGACGCCGACGACGACCACGCCGTCCAGCGCCATCCCCGGCGTCTCGTCGCGCGCCGGATAGCGCGGGGCGCCGGTAGGCTGGCATCGATGCCCGCCTCCGACACCATCTCCTTCGCCCGCGGCGCCCCATCGCTCGACATCGTCGACGTCGAGGGCCTGCGCGACGCCGCGGTCCGCGCCTTCGACACCGACCCGGGCGGCCTGACGGCCTACGGCACCGCGATCGGCTACCCGCCGCTGCGCGCGTGGATCGCGCAGCAGCACGGCGTCGATCCGTCCCAGGTGATCGTCACGAACGGCTCGATGCAGGCCGACGCGTTCCTGTTCGAGACGATCGTGCAGCCCGGTGACGTCGTCATCGTCGAGAAGCCCAGCTACGACCGCACGCTGCTCTCGCTGAAGGAGTACCGCGGCGCGGCGCTGGACGCCGTCGACCTGCAGGAGGACGGCATCGACGTCGACGCGCTGCGCACGCTGCTGCGCGACGGGCTGCGTCCGAAGCTCGCCCACATCATCCCGAACTTCCAGAACCCGGCCGGCTACTCGCTCTCGCGCGAGAAGCGCTCCGAGCTGCTGGCGCTGGCGCACGAGTACGGCTTCCTGATCTTCGAGGACGACCCGTACGTCGCGCTGCGCTTCTCCGGCGAGGCGCTGCCGACGATGCTGTCGCTGGACGAGCACGACTCGGTCGTCTACGCGTCGTCGTTCTCCAAGACGGTCTGCCCCGGCGTCCGCGTCGGGTATCTCGTCGGGCCGGCCGAGCTGATCGCCAAGATCGTCCGCCTGGCCACGAACACGTACATCTCACCGTCGATGGTCTCCCAGGGGATCGTCAACGAGTTCGCGCGCAGCGGCGACATCCTGCGCTCGATCGAGACGGTCAAGTCGGCCCTGCACGAGCGCTCGACGCGGCTGTGCGAGGCGCTGGCCCGTGAGCTGCCCCAGGCGCAGTTCGTCGCCCCCGAGGGTGGCTACTTCCTGTGGGTCGAGCTGCCCGAGGGCACCGACGTCGCGGCACTCTTCACCGCCGCCGCCGAGCGGGGCGTCCAGATCGTCAAGGGCACGGACTTCCTGCTGGAGGGCGGGGAGAACACCCTGCGGCTGGCCTATTCGGGTGTGACGCCGGAGCAGATCGACGAGGGCGTGCGCCGTCTGGCCGACGCCTACCGGGCCGTCGTGCCCGCCGTCTAGTCGCAATCCGTCTGGCATTGTTGCTTCTCACCGGGCGGTCCGATTGGATCGGCCGGTGAGTCGCTTTCTCGATCGTCTCGGACACCTCTGCGTCCGCCGCCGCTGGCCCGTCCTGGGCGCCTGCCTCGCCGTCATCGTCGGGTTGGGCGTCTTGGCCAACGCCGTCGGCACGATCACGACGGATGACTTCTCGCTGCCGGGGACCGGCAGCCAGAAGGCGCAGG
>JAOPZL010000125.1 GCA_025964175.1 Solirubrobacterales bacterium | reverse complement strand
AGGTCGGGACCCGGGGAGCGCCGCCTGCCGTCGGCATCGCGGCCGCCGGCGCTGGCCCCGCGACCGCATCTGCGTCCGCGGTGAAGGCGAAGCTGTCACCGGGTGACGTGGGGGAGGCGCCGGCCGGACAAGCCGACGCGTTCTGCCGGGCCCACCTCGGCTCCCCGTTGAACACCTCCTCGGCCGTGGGCGCGCCGGCAACGGCTGCAGCGGCAGACGACGACGTCGCGCAGCGGCCCGCGCACCTCGTAGCGGACCGCGCCGCAGAGGCGAGCCGCCGCTGGCCCGCACGGCTAGGAGACGATCTCGTTGATCTGCAGGACCGGCGTGATGTTCGTGTAGTTGGGGATGTCGCCGAGGATCTGCTCGCCGTGCTCGGCCATCCCGGCCTGGAAGTCCTCGACCGCGTCGAAGGTCATGTGGCCGACCGTCACGTAGGTCGGCGGCTCGCCCGGCGCGCCGCCCGCGAGGCCGCGGTCGATGGCGGTGCCCTTGAGCGCGTCGCCCATGAGCTCGGCCACCAGCGGCATGTGCCGCTCGCGGTAGTAGTCGTGGTCGAAGGTGCTCCCGTCGCCCGACGGGTACATCACGCTGACCCGGATCATCTGTGGCGTCCTTCCGTTGGGTGCGCGGCGAGCCTACGGTCTGTGGCGCCGGCGCGCTAGCCCTCCAGCCTCCGTACCACCTATCCCGACCCCTCCGGGCGGAGCGGAGAAGCCGGGTATGTGTGGCGGTCCACGTCAGCGCGCTGGTCGCCTGCCGCGCCAACTAGTCCGTAGGCGGTCCTGGAGCCGCGCGGGGTGGCGGTCGCTCAGACCACCGGCGGCGGCGTCCCGTGGGCGCTCGCCGCCAGCTGAGGGTCCCAGTCGCAGACGACGCACGCGTGGCGGAAGACCGAGCGGGCGAACTCGAGCGCGGTGGCGTGCGGGTCAGAGCTCGACCGGACGTCGTCCCAGTCGAGGACGTACAGGCCCTGCGTCTCGTCCCATCGCGCGGCCGCCGGTGAGATGCCGCCGCGGGCGAAGCCCTCCGGCGCCGGGTGGGCGTACGCGTAGAACGCCGCGCGCGGATAGCGCGGATCGCCCGGCCACCAGCCCACCGCGACCTCCTGCGCGTCCATCGCGTTGCGCATGATGAAGTCGTCGGACGGCGGCTCGGCCCGCTCGCCGGAGAAGAGGTTCACGGCGAGGTCGAAAGAGCCCCACCAGGCGTTGACCGAGGTCGAGCGGCCGCGGAACGGCGCCCGAAACTCGGCGAGGACGAGCGCGGCCTGCGTGGCCGCGGTCAGGTAGGCGGGCACCTGCTGCGTGTCGTAGGTTGCGTGCTCGTCGTCGGTGTCGAGCGGGACCGTCCACGGCACCTCCTGCGGGGTGGGATCGATCTCGACCGGTCCGGCGAGCTCGCCGATCGCGGCTAGCAGCTCGCGCGTGACCTCGCCGACCGCGCGATCCGGGACCAGCGGGATTCGCCGCTCGCTGCCGTCGCTGTGCTCCGCGACCGCCTCATGGCGGTGCAGGTCGAGCGCCGCGACGAACGCCCCCGAGCCGTCGGGGGCGGGCAGTGGCGCGGTCTCCCATCCGCGGGCGGTCAGGCGCAGCGCCGCGTGTTGCAGCTCAGGCTCCGGCGGCGCCAGAGCCACCGCGAGCTTGCCGAGCACCTGGCTGTGCGCGTGGAGCGTGTCGCAGGTCGGCGCCCAGCTCTCATAGGAGACCGGCGGCCACGGCGAGGGCATTCACACACGCTACCGGCAGCTGCCCGTGGTCGCGACCGCGATCGGGCAGCGTGACGCGCACGGATTATGGAAACGCGAATCGGCGCTGAGGAGCAACTGCGTTCGCGCTTGTAGATCCTTCGTGCGGGTGCGGAAGGTCGCCGAGCCCGACTTCATCTCGACGTCCTGATCGGCGAGGCGCGCCTGATCGACGCAGCCCAGTAGTGGCGACGCACAACCGCGGTGCCCGCTCGTAAGCGACGTCTCGTTCGGCGCGCGACCTGCCGCACATGCACCGATCGAGTTGGCCACTCTCGGCTCGTGGCCGAAAACCACTCTCGATCAGTGGCCGTTACCACTCTCAGCTCGTCGCCGAACCGCTCTCGTCCCGACGTCCGCCGACAAGTCAGATTCCCACGTCCTCTCTTGTTAGTCGACATAACCCTGATTAGCGGGCATTGAAGATAGGCGCGGCGCGCGCTCTCAAGCGAATCGAATGCCCCGTCCTGTCAGACGACACGCCCCTGAACCCTTCAGCGCGAACGTCGCCGTCCAGACGGTGCCCTTCCGCTTCGGCTTGACCACGCACGGCGTGCACTTCACCCGCGTCCGCGTCAGCGTCGCCGGCGTGCTGGTGCCGCCGCAGCGGGCGTTGAACACGTAGCGAGCAGGACGCAACGACAGGTACGTCTTTCCCCCATGTATCACCGACTGATCAGATACGGTTGCGCGATGCGACGGATCGCGACCGTGGCGCTGATGGTGCTCCTCACGCTGGCTGCCGTGACCACCAGTGCCGAGGCGGCCGGCAAGACCAAGCCGCGCACGTGCAAGGTGGTCAAGGGCAAGCACGGCAAGAAGCACCGGTCGTGCCCGAAGACCGCGCTCCCGAAGATGCTCATGCTGCACACCCTCTGGCAGTTCGATGAGTCCTACCCGTCGCTCGACGCTTTCCACGCCGCCGTGTTGGCGTACCAGAAGGACATTCTTGGCCACGACGGCTGGTCGGATGAGGGTGTTGTCCTGCCCAGTCCATCGGTCACGATCTCCTACGAGCATGCGGAGGACGACGATTTGGTCAGGCGCTCCGTGGATTTCGTCGCCGACGACCCCGCCGGCTTCACGGCCGCTGAGCTGCTGTGGAAGCTGAACGAGGACGCCGTGCCGCGGATGGCTGGTCAAGACGCTGTGTTCTTCGAAGGCCTTGCACGTGTCGACTCGGACTCGACCCCGCCCAGGTACTCGGTGCTGCTTGGGAGCTAACCGCGGTCACCGATAAGCGGCCCTGACCCTTCGCGTCCGTGCTCGCGGCGACGAAGCACCGTGCTCACGGAGGCGAAGCGACCCCTGCGAGCGGATCATCGTCTTCCGCGAAGCTGACGCACCGTGCGCGAGAGTCTTGAGCTGACACCGAATGGAGCGGACACCGAATGCGCAAAGAAGCAAGTTGGCATGCCCCTTCGCCGCGAACAGAGAATGACTAGGTGCGGACTATTCGTCGCGGTGTAGGTATCCCGTGCGGCACGATCCTCCGCTCTAGCTGTGCGGCAGTGTGCACGGTAATTCTAGTTGGCTGCGGTAGCACTAGCGCTGGCGGCCCTACTGTCACGGCCCCGCACGGTGAGAAGGACCGCGCTAGTGAGAGACTCCGATCCGTCTTGGATCGGTCCGCGCAGGCCGCAGGATTGCCCGGCCCAACGCGTGTGGTATGCGAACTCGTCTCGCATGTCGAAGGGAGACCCACCGGTAAGCAGTACGACACCCGCTGCACGGCGTCGTACGAAACGGAAGACCCAAGCACCTGTGTGTTGACGCCACCACCGTCAAGAATTCACTGCACTCCTGCGCCAGTAGGAGAGCGGGAACCTTAGGTGGCAGCCGAAGCTTTGAAGCAGCGCCCTTCCATGACCAAGGCCAGTGCCCAGCTCGCGTCCTCTACTCGTCGGGCCTCTGCTCACGCGTGCTCGCGCACGAGCTCGAGCCATGGCGACCCGGCACCGTGTGAGGCACGAGGGCCTGCGCGGTCGGGCACCCGCTGATCGGGATAGACGCAGATTCGGGGGGTGCGCGCAACGGGTCCCAGGATCGCGCCGGACACGCGGGGTCCGAGGCGTCAGCGTCACGTGTCGAGGCCAGGGGCGGGGCCCTGATTGGCCCCGGAGTCGGACGTTCGCTCACGCTTGGGTCCGCCATGCCAGTCGAGGCAGAGAGCGGTCGCGTCGTCATTGAGGGCTCCGCCGGTCACCTCAAGGATGGCCTGAATGAGGTGCTGCACGGCTTCACGCGGGTGCATCCCCGCGCCGGCCGCGACCATTGCCTCGATGTCGACCCTTGTGGTGTTGCGCTCCAAGATGCCGTCGGTGAAGAAGACGAGGCGGTCGCCCGGCTCCAGCGGGAGCCGTTGCACCTTGTACTGGTGTTCGCGTACCGTCCCAAACGGCGGGTCGGCTGCGAGGCGTACAAGCTCTACACGTCCGTCGCGCAGCCGGAGCGGCGGCGGATGACCGGCGTTGACAATGGTGGCGGCTCCGGTGCACAGGTCGATTCGTGCGAGCTGTCCGGTCACGAAGCCGTCTCCGACGACGTTGGCGGCGAGCTCGGCGCTGGCCAGACGGGCCTGCTCATCGAGTCGGGCACCCGCACGGCGAGCGTTGCGAAGCGCTCCGACGAGAACCGTGGCCAGGAGCGCTGCGCCGACCTCGTGGCCCATCGCGTCGGTCATCGACAGATGCAGCGTGTCGCGCTCCATGGTGAAGTCGAACGTGTCGCCGCCGACGTTGCCGGCGGGTTCAAGCCAACCCGCGAGCGTGAACTGCCCGGCCTCGCACGTGTACGACGGGGGCAGGAGGCGATGCTGGATCTCGGCGGCGAGCGACAGGGGAACTGAGCGTTGGCCCCAATCGAAGAGGTCG
>JAOPZL010000115.1 GCA_025964175.1 Solirubrobacterales bacterium | reverse complement strand
CGGGCGACGCCGCGGTGCCGGTGCCGGTGCCGGCGCGCGTGGGCGACGCGACGCCCCCGGTCGTCCCGCCCGACCCCGCCGGCCGGGTGCTCGTCGCCCAGGACCTGCGGACGCAGGCCGCCCAGTTCAGTGCGCTGGGCCTTGCGCTGGAGCGCCGGGGCGGCACGCCGGTCACCGTGCTGGCGCTCGAGGTCGACGACCGCGAGCGCCTGGCGGCGGTCGACGGCCCGGCCGAGTTCGCCCGCGACCTCGTGGCGGTGGAAGAGGCGCTGGCCCTGGAGGGCGGCGCCGACGCCACCCTCGTGCGTGAGCAGCCGGGACGCTGGTGGCTCATCGCGCCGCACACCGGCACGGACGCCGCTCGCGCGCTGGCGCACCGCTGCAGCCAGACGTTCACCGCCCGGGCCCCGGTGCGGCACGGCGTGCCGCTGCGCGCGTCGATCGGCGTCGCCGTCTGCCCCGACGACGGTACCGACGCCCAGGGGCTGGCCGATCACGCCGATCAGGGCGTGTTCACGGCGCGGGCGCTCGGCGTCCCGCTCGCCTGAGCCGGGGGCGGGCGCCACGCGCCCGTCGCGCGGCTAGGGCGTGACCGCAGCCGGCGCCGCGGCCCAGGCCGCCGGCAGGCGCAGGGCCCCGATCCTGCCGGTACCGGTGAACCGCAGCAGGTCCGCGGTGGCCGACGTGAGGTCCCACGTCGTGCCCTCGCGGAACGGCCCGCGGTCGATGACCGGCACCGTGACGCTGCGTCCCCGGGAGTACAGGTCGACCATCGTCCCGCACGGCAGCTTGCGGTGGGCGACGCCGAGGGTCGCCCGGCGCAGCGTCTGGCCGCACGCCGTGCGCTTGCCGAAGAAGCCGGGCCCGAAGAACGTGGCCATCGACTGGCGGTAGACCGTGACGGGCGTCTCGCCGGTGGCCGGCGAGGCCGCGGCGCTGGCGCCCGCGGTCGGGGAGGGGAACGCGCGCAGCGGGAACCGCCCGATGTGATCGGTCGTCCAGGTCGCGTGGAAGGCGCCGCCCGCGGTCGTGGTCGCGGTCGCGGTGAGCACCCAGTCGCCGTCCTTCTCCTGCCGCTGCACCGTGACCGGGCGGCCGGCCTCGCCGTGGGCCATCGTGCCCTTGACGTGCAGCGTGCGCCCGAGGATCACCGCCGTGCGCACGAGCAGCGTCCCGCCGTCGCCCTGGGCGGGCGCGGGGTCCGTTGACCCGTACTGGAGGCCGCCGTCGGACCGGGCGACCGCGGACACGGGGGCAAGCGCGCAGACGGAGCACGCCGAAAGCAGGGCGAGCAGGCTCGCAAGGATGGTGCGGGGCAAGAGCTGTAGGTCCTCGTTCGATGGCCTACGGGGTGAGCTGACGGGCTCGCGCAGAACGATCAGCGCTACGACTCGATGAGTCGATTCGCCCCGGCGGACCTGGAAAGGCCCGCAGTGGTTCCCCCGCCTCCCGCCGCACGTGGCGAACAGGAGTTCGGCGTCTGTCCGAGATCCTACACAGGGGGCGTGGTTATGTCACACACCGCGGGCTACGGCCGGGGGAGCCGGCCCAGGACCGTCCTGGCCACGCCGACTCCGATCTGCGCGAGGGTCGCGGCGGCCCGGAGGGCGAGCGACAGCGCGTCGTGGCCCTTGGCGGCGGTGCCGGCCTCCGGGGCGGCCGGAGCGGAATATCCGCCAGACGGGGGCGGCGCGAACGGGGCGCCGGGCATGTCCGCCGGAGCCGGATGGTCCAGGAGCGGCGCCGGGGCCCCGGCGGCGGCGGGGGCCTCGACCGGCGGCTTGGCGCGGGGCTTCTTGACCGCAGGCGAGGCGCTCGGCTTGGTCGCCGCCCTCTTGGCCGGGGCCTGGACGGCCGGCGCCCTCTTGGTCGCGGGCTTCTTGGCCGCGGGCTTCTTCGCCGCGGGCTTCGCGGGCGGCTTCGTGGCCGGGGCGTCGGCTGCCGCCACGCCCGGACCGGCTGCCGCGCTCTGCCGGCGCGCGCTGCGGCGCTGTGGACGGGTGCGGGGGAGGCCGGCGAAGACCTCGCCGTCGCCTGCTCCGGGCTTGTCGGATGGGCTCACGGGGCAATCATCGCACCCCCGCTCAAGGGTGATCGCCGTGCGGCCGACATGTGTCTTGGCAAAGAAGTCCGCGGGGACCTGAAACCGCTGGGCAACTTTGCCGTAGTAGCTCGTGAAGAGGTCGGCCAGCGGTGTCGCATGCTTTGCCTTCAGAAAGTGAAGCGACTACCATGGGCTGTCCGCTCGGGACAAGTCGTGCGCCGTGCGTGCGCCGCTCGCCCTGACCGCCCTCGTCGTACCGCACCCTGCCGTACCGGGAACTCCCGGCCGGCGAACGAAACGGACCCACATGTCAGTAGTGGAACTGCAGGAACTCGAAGAGATCAAGGGCCTCCTCAACCGCGGCACGCAGGTTGGAGTCCTCACGTTTGCGGAGATCGCCAAGGCCATCTCCGAGCTGGACCTCGACGAAGCCGACGTCGAAGAGCTCCACGGCTTCCTCGAGAAGTCCGAGATCGAGCTGGTCGAGGAGATCGACCCGGCCACCGCCGTGACCAAGCAGGTCGAGCGCGCTCCGGACAAGCGCGGGCGCCGCAAGGCCAAGGCGACGCTGGACCTCAAGCCGGACATGACCACCGACTCCCTTCAGCTGTTCCTGAAGGACATCGGCAAGGTCCGGCTGCTCACCGCCCAGGAGGAGGTCGATCTCGCCAAGCGCATCGAGCGCGGTGACCTGGACGCCAAGCAGAAGATGGTGGAGTCCAACCTGCGCCTGGTCGTCTCGATCGCGAAGAACTACCGCAACCAGGGCCTGCCGTTCCTGGACCTCATCCAGGAGGGCACGCTCGGGCTCGTGCGCGCGGCCGAGAAGTTCGACTACCGCAAGGGCTTCAAGTTCTCGACGTACGCGACCTGGTGGATCCGCCAGGCCATCGCCCGCGCCTTGGCCGACAAGGCGCGCACGATCCGCATCCCGGTGCACGTGGTCGAGAAGCTGAACAAGATCGGCCGCGCCGAGCGCAAGCTGGTCACCGAGCTGGGCCGCGAGCCCACCGCGGAGGAGATCGCCGAGGTCACCGGCATCGATCCGGAGGAAGTCGACTCGATCAAGCGGTCGGCGCAGGCGCCGGTCTCGCTGGAGAAGCCCGTCGGCGACGAGGAGGAGTCGGAGTTCGGCCAGTTCATCGCCGACGAGCGGGCCGAGTCCCCGTACGAGCGCGCCGCGGAGATCCTCACCAAGGAGGCGCTGCGCGAGGCGCTGGAGAACCTGTCGTACCGCGAGCGTCGCGTGCTCGAGCTCCGGTACGGGCTGGGCGGCGAGCATCCCCGCACCCTCGACGAGGTCGGTCGCACGTTCAACGTGACGCGCGAGCGCATCCGCCAGATCGAGAACCAGTCGCTGAAGAAGCTGCAGTCGCTCGCGGAGGCCCAGAAGCTCCGCGACGTCGCCTAGAGCCGCCATGACGATCCGCCATGCCCGCCCGAGCGACATCGAGCGGGTCGTGGCGATCTACAACCAGACGGTCCCGCAGCGGATGGCCACGGCCGACCTCGAACCGGTCACCGTGGCGCACCGTCGCGCCTGGTTCCACGAGCGCGACCCCAAGCGCCGCCCGCTGTGGGTCGCCCAGGACGACGACGGCCGCGTCCTCGCCTGGCTGAGCGTGAACGACTTCTACGGCCGCGCCGCCTACGCCGCGACGGCCGAGGTGGGCGTGTACGTCGCCGAGGAGGCCCGTGGCCAGGGCCTGGGCTCCCAGCTGCTGAAGCACGCGATCGAATGCGCGCCGAAGTTGGGCCTCACGACGCTGCTGGCCTTCATCTTCGCCCACAACCGCCCGTCGATCGCCCTCTTCGAACGCCACGACTTCACGCTCTGGGGCCAGCTCCCCGGCGTGGCCCGCCTGGACGAGAACGAGGTCGATCTGACGATCCTGGGGCGGAGGGTCTGAGCGACCTCGCGGGAGATGACCTTCGCGGAGTCCTGGCCCCAGCGCGACGGCGAGCTCGCCGATCAGCCCCCGGTCGGGCGCTGGTGCATGGCGATCTCGTAGCGATCGCCGCGGTACAGGGAGCGGGCGCTCTCGATGACGCGCCCGCTGGCGCGGCGCGTCGTGCGGCGGAAGAGGAGCGCGGGCTCGCCCGGCTCCGTGCCCAGCAGCTGCGCCTCCTGCGCGTTCAGCGCGACGGCGCTCGCGTACTGGCGGGCCTCGCCGAAGCTCACGCCGAAGCGCTCCGACAGCAGGCCGTAGAGCGAGCGGTCGTCCAGTGCCGCGCGCTCCAGCTTGGGGAAGTCCTCGCCCGGGAGGTGAACCCACTCGACGGCGATCGGCTCGCCGTCGGCGGTGCGCACGCGGTGGATGTGGATGACGGGGACGCCAGGCGGCTGCTCGAGCGCGGCGGCGATCGTGTCGTCGGCGGTGATCAGCTCCTGGACGAGCACGCGGCCCCCCGGGGTCATGCCGCGCGCGACGATGTCCTTGGAGAACGACGACAGCGTCTCGCCCTGGACGATCCGCGGTGAGGCGACGAACGTGCCCTGGCGCTCGACGCGGTAGGTGAGCCCGTCCGCGGTGAGGCGGTCCAGCTCGCGGCGGACGGTCATCCGCGCCACGCTGAAGCGCTCGGCCAGGACACGCTCGGAGGGCAGCAGCGCGCCGGCTCCCAGCGCGGCGATCAGCTGCTCCAGGCGCTGGCGCAGCTGCTCGCCCTTGGGCTGCGTGCCGAGCAGCGGCGGCAGGTTCGCTTCCATCACGGCCTGGTGTATACCACCGATCGGATGTGCTGGCCATCGCGTCGCAGCGTTCTCGACAGGCGGCGGCCGGTTCGCCCTTGACTGGTCTATACCAGGGGACTACGTTCTCTGAAACGCTCGGCAACACGGGTTCGAGGGGCGAGTCCGTAACGGAACACTGGGGGCAGGAGATGGCGACGACTCATCGATGGGCGGCAGCGGTGCTGGTCGCGGGGCTCTCGCTCGGCGCGGCGGCCTGCGGCAGCGACAACAGCAGCACCGGCACGGCGGCGAGCACCGGCGCGTCGACGAGCGCCGCGGCGGCGACCACCGCCGGCGGCAGCGGGCAGGGCGTGAAGATCGGGCTCCTGCTGCCCGAGAACAAGACCGCGCGGTACGAGAACCAGGACAAGCCCCTGTTCGAGAAGGCGGTCAAGGCGCAGTGTCCCGACTGCCAGGTGCTCTACGCCAATGCGCAGCAGGACCCGGCCAAGCAGCAGCAGCAGGCTGAGCAGATGATCACCAACGGCGCCAAGGCGCTGGTCATCGACGCCGTCGACGTCCAGGCCGCGGGCGCGATCGCCAACAACGCCAAGGCCCACAAGGTGCCGGTCGTCAGCTACGCGCGGCTCATCGCCGGCGCGCCGCTGGACGCCTACGTCTCGATCGACCCCTACAAGGTCGGCGTGCAGCAGGGCAAGGCGCTCGTCGCCGCGCTGAAGGGCAAGCCGCAGACGATCGTCATGATCAACGGCTCCCCGACCGACTCCAACGCGGCGCCGTACAAGAAGGGCGCGCACTCGGTGATCGACAAGGCCGGCATCAAGGTCGTCAAGGAGTACGACACCCCCGACTGGTCGCCCGACAAGGCGCAGACGGAGATGGAGCAGGCGATCACCGGGGCCGGGAAGAACGGCTTCTCCGGCGTCTACTCCGCCAACGACGGCATGGCCGGCGGCGCGATCGCGGCGATGAAGTCGGCGGGCATCGCCCCGGCCTCCCGGCCGACCACGGGTCAGGACGCCGAGGTCGCGGGCCTGCAGCGCATCCTCGCCGGCGACCAGCTGATGACGGTCTACCAGCCGATCCCGCAGATCGCCGCGACCGCGGCCAAGCTGGCCGTGCCGCTCGCGCAGGGTCAGCCGCTGCCCGCCATCACGACGGGCACGACCGACAACGGCGCGGGCAAGGTGCCGTCGGTGCTGCTGGACACGGTCGCCATCACGAAGGACAACATCCAGAACCCGATCATCAGCGACGGGTTCGCCACCGCCGCCCAGATCTGCACGAAGGCCTACCAGAAGGCCTGCACCGCGGCCGGGATCCGCTGACGATGGCCGCCGGGGCGCGCATGATCGCCGAGATGGGCGAGCAACCGGACGTGCTGCGGCGGATGATCGCCCGGGCCGACGGGCTGGCCGACTCCGTGCGGGCGATCGCGCCCCGGCCCCTGGCCGGGACGGCGATCGTCGCGCGCGGGTCCTCCGACCACGCGTCGGTCTACGGGCGCTACCTGCTCGAGCTGGCCACGGGGCGTCCCGTCTCGCTGGCCGCTCCGAGCCTGCACCTGCTCTACGGCGCGCGGGTCGACTACCGCGGGCAGCTGGCCATCGCGGTCAGCCAGTCGGGTCGCACGCCGGAGATCGTCACCACGCTGACGCGCCTGCGCGACTCGGGCGCGCGAGCGCTGGCGATCACCAACGACGCGGGCAGCGACCTCGCCGCGGCCGGTGACGCGCTCGTCGCGTTGGACGCCGGCGCGGAGCTGGCGGTGCCGGCGACGAAGACGGTGACCGCGGAGCTGCTGGCGTTCGCGCTGATCGCGCGGGCGCTGGGCGAGGTCCCGTTCAGCGACGCGGATCTCGCCGCGCTGCCCGATGCGGTGACGTGGGTGCTGCAGGACGTCGAGCCGGCCCGGCGCGCGGCGTTCGCGCTGGTCGGTGACACGCGGCTGGTCGTGACCGCGCGCGGGCTGCTGCTCGGCGCGGCCTTCGAGGCGGCGCTGAAGCTGCAGGAGACCTCCGGGATCGCCGCCGACGGGATCTCGGCCGCCGACCTGCGCCACGGCCCGATCGCGATCGTCGACGCCGGCTTCCCCGTCCTGGCGCTGTCGGCGCCCGGTCCGGCGTTCGAGGACGTCGCCGAGCTCGTGGTGACGCTGCGCGAGCGTGGCGCCCGGGTTCTGACGATCGGCGAGCAGCCGGGTGCCGACCTTCCGCTGCCGCCCGTGGTCGAGGGCCTGGCCCCGATCGTGGCGGTGGTCCGCGCGCAGCAGCTCGCGCGCGAGCTGGCGCTGGCCCGCGGCCGTGACCCCGACGCCCCCGAGGGGCTGAACAAGGTGACGCGGACGTGAGCGCCGCCGCGCTCGCCGGCCGGCAGGCCAACGGCGCCGAAGCGGGGAAGATGGCTCGATGGGCGATGTAGCCGATCGGCTGGTCCTGCGCAACGGCCGCGTCGTCACCCCCGTGGGGGTCGTGCGCGAGGACGTCCACGTCCGCGGCGGCCAGATCCTGGCGGTCGGGTCCCGCGCGGCGGATGCCGAGGGAGCCGCCGTCGTCGACCTCGCCGGCCGCTGGCTCCTGCCGGGCTTCATCGACGTCCACGTCCACGGCGGCGGCGGCGCGCAGTGCAACACCGCCGACCCCGCGGACGTGCAGACCGTCGCCGCCTTCCACGCCCAGCACGGCACGACCGCGCTGCTGGCCACCACGGTCGCCGCGCCGGTCGACGACCTGCTCGTCTCGCTGGAGGCGATCCGCGCGGCGACGGCGGATCCCGGGGAGCACGCCGCCGAGGTCCTCGGCGCCCATCTCGAGGGCCCGTTCCTCGGCCTCGGACGCCCGGGCGCGATGGAGCCCGAGCACTTCCTGGCCCCCGACCCGGCGGTCATGTCCCGGCTCATCGAGGCCGGCGGGGTCCGCTCGACGACCCTCGCTCCGGAGCCCGCCGGCGCGCTGGAGATCATCGAGCTCGCGACCGCCGCCGGCGTCCTCGTCTCGATGGGCCACACCGACGCCACCGATGCCCAGGCCCGCGCCGCCGTGCGCGCCGGAGCCCGGGCGACGACCCACCTGTTCAACGCGATGCGCCCGCTGCGCCACCGCGACCCGGGCATCCTCGGCGCGTCGCTGGACCTCGACGCGGTCACCTGCGAGCTGATCTGCGACGGCCTGCACGTCGACCCGGTCGCGGTGCGGATCGCGGTCAGGCTGAAGGGGCCGGACCGCCTGATGCTCGTCACCGACGCGATGGAGGCGGCCGGCCTGCCCGACGGCACCTACCGGCTCGGCGACCGCGACGTCACCGTCACCGGAGGTCGCGTCACGCTGCCCGGGCAGCAGACGATCGCCGCCTCGACGCTGACCATGGATCGCGCGCTGGCCAACGTCGTCGCGTTCTGCGGGGTGAGCGTCCCCGACGCCGCCCGGATGGCCTCCACGACGGCGGCCGAGCTCCTGGGCATCACGGACCGCAAGGGCGTGATCGCCGCCGGCCGGGACGCCGACCTCGTCATCCTCGACCCCGACCTCGCGCTGCGCGGCGTCCTCACGCGCGGGGGCTGGGCACGTCGGGACCCCGGGCTTCATCTTGTAAAGTAATGGGAGATGGACTCCTGCCCCGTCAGCCGGACGGCCTCGGTCATCTCCGGCAAGTGGACGATCCTCCTCGTCCGTGACCTCTCCGAGGGCCACTGCCGCTTCTGCGAGCTCGAGCGCTCGCTGGCGGGCATCTCGCCCCGCACGCTCTCCCTGCGCCTGCGCGCGCTGGAGGAGGAGGGCATCGTCCAGCGCCAGACCTACCCCGAGGTCCCGCCGCGCGTCGAGTACCAGCTGACGAAGAAGGGCCGCGACCTGCTGCCCATCATCGAGGACATGCGCCACTACGGGCTGGCCTGGCTGGGCGACGAGGACGACTGCACCCCCGCCGCGCTGGATTCGCCGGCTCCCGAGCCGGCCACCGCCGGCGTCATCTAGCCCTCCCCGCGGGAGGATTCCGCCCGGGCGCGCCGAACGACGGCGCGTGCGTTCCCACACGTTGCATGCCGCGCTGCGTCGCTACGTCGAGGAAGCGGCCTGGACCCTCGCGGCCGAGACCGCCGAGGGTGCCGAGGTTCCGTTCGAGCTCGTCGAGGAGCGCGGCGCCCGTCGCACCGCGCTGTACTGCTATCGCCCGCTGGTCGACGAGTTCCTGCGCGAGCGCCTCGGCGCCCTCGCGCGGCTCGATGCCCACGGCCCGGCGCTGCGCGCGCTCGCCCAGAGCGACGGCCTCCCGCGCTACCTGAAGGCGCACAACGAGCGCGTCCCCTCCGACCAGCCCGGCCGCGCCCGCGCGACCCTCTCGGTCTTCCTCGGCCGCGTCTTCGCCGAGCAGACCGCCTTCGACTTCGACGCCGACCGCTTCGACCGCTCCTACCGCCAGCTGGAGGAGACGATCTTCGCCGGGCGCACCCACGCGGCCGCGATCGTCCCCGTCCTCGGCCTGGACATCGCGTCGCCGGAGATCGTGCTCGGCGAGGGGCTGACCCTGTCGCGGGTGCAAGCGCTCCCGGACGCCCCGGCCGACCTGGCGGCCGAGTGCGACGTCGTCGCCGTGTTCCGCGCGGAGGTCGAGGACGGCGGGGCCGACCCGTTCGTGACGGCCGGCCGCGCGTTCAAGCGGCTGATCGTCGCGTTGCGCCTCTACGACGAGGGCGGCATGGCGCTCGGCCCCGTCGCGTGGACCCGCGTCGACGACGGCGGCTGGCGCGCCGCGACGCTCGGCACCGCCGGGATGGCCCATGGCCTGACGCTGATCGAGGCCGAGGAGGAGGACGAGCTGCGCGGCTTCTGCTCGCTCGTCGCCCGCCGCACCCCGCGATCCGGTGAGCTGGCGTGGGCGCTCGGCCGCTACGGCATGGCGTGTGAGCGGACGACGACCGCCGACGCGCTCTCCGACGTGCTGCTCGCGCTGCGGGCCCTGCTCGAGCCCGAGGGCCCCGCGTCGGGGCGCCTCCCCGGGCGCCTCGCCGCGTTGTGCGCGACTGCGCAGGAGCGCGTTGCGCTGACCGAGCGCGTCGCGCAGGCGGTCAGCCTCGAGCGCGCCGTGATCTCCGGCACCGCGCCGCGCTCACCGGCGGTCGACGCGCTCATCGAGGAGCTGCTCGGCCACCTGCGCGCGCTGCTGCGCGACGTGCTGTGCGGCCACCTCGATGCCGACGTCCGCGCGCTGGCCGACCGCCTGCTGGTGTCCGCGGTCGCCTGACCCCATCACGGGGACAGCAGGCTCGCGCGGACGTGCGCGAGCCCGTCGAGGTCGTGCACGTCGCCCGCGATCTGCGGCACGGTCACGGGCTCGGCCTCACCGGTCTGCGCACGCAGGCGCTCGATCCGCGCCACGTCGCGCGCCGCGCGCACCCGCGCTTCGTCGCCGGCCGCCTCGACCTTGCGCGCCAGCCGCGGATCCAACCCCGGCGGCAGCGGGCCGGCGGCGTGCTCGTCGACGACCGGCGTGACGCGGTTGACGATCAGCCCACCCAGCGGCATGCCCGCCTCCTGCAGCCGGCCGGCGAAGAAGATCGCCTCCTCGACGGGCTCGCGCTCGGGGGAGGTGACGATCAGGAAGGTCGTGGCCGGGTCGACGAGCAGCTCCTTGACCGCGGTCGCGCGCTCCTTGAAGCCGTCCAGCAGGCCGTTGAGGGAGCGGAAGAAGACCGACAGGTCGCTGAGCAGGTCGACGCCCGTCAGCTTGGTCAGGACGCCGAAGAGCACGCCCGTGCCGCGGCCGAGCATGCGGGCGGCGAGGCCGGTGGGGGCGAGCAGGGTGCG
>JAOPZL010000102.1 GCA_025964175.1 Solirubrobacterales bacterium | reverse complement strand
CAGACGGCGCCGACCCCGCCGGTCGACAACGGCGACTTCCAGGTCGAGTTCGGCACCTTCAAGAAGGCCAACCGCGCCGCGGGGAACATGATCCGCCGCTCCAAGGGCGTCCAGGCCGTCGCCAACGAGATCAACGGGCGCTGGGCCCTGCCCATGAACATCCCGATCCTGCTGTCGGACGACGCCGACGTCGGCCCCGCGTTCATCCCCGACCTCAAGCTCGAGGACGGCTCGTCGCTGACGTTCATCAACGTCCCCGGCTCGTTCCTGACGCTCGAGTACCAGCTGATCAAGGACGAGCTGAAGGGCACGAAGTCGATCTCGCCCAAGGAGGCGACCATCTCGGCCACCGAGTTCGTCGTCGCCCACGAGATGGGCCACGCGCTGGTCAACCAGCTCAAGCTCCCGATCACCGGTCGCGAGGAGGACGCCGTCGACGGCTTCGCCGCCTACCTGCTGGCCGACAACCCGAAGTTCGGCCCGCTGACCGCGTTCAGCGCCGCCCTCTTCTTCGACGCGCTCTCCAGCTCCCACGGAGAGCTGACCGACCAGGACTTCGCCGACGAGCACTCGGTCAACCAGCAGCGGACCTACCAGTTCCTGTGCTGGGTCTACGGCAGCGACACGACGCGCTTCAAGTCGCTGGTCGGCCCCGATCTGCTGCCCAAGAGCCGCGCGCGGCAGTGCCCGGCCGAGTGGAAGCAGGTCAAGAGCTCCTGGGACGCGCTGCTCGCCCCCTACGCGCTGGCGCCTCAGACCTAGTCCGGACCTGGCCCGTTCGGAGCCAGGGCTACGCGGGGAACCCCTAGCTGGAAGCGCGGTCCGCGGGCGGCTGATCGCGCCGCTCCCACCCCGGGCAGGCACCGACCGGGATGCGGGGGTACTTCGGGTAGCGCTCGTCGGTGCGGGCCCGCAGGCACATCGAGAAGACCGATCCGCGGGTGTTGCCGATCAGCTTCTGGTGGGCGCAGCTGTCACACAGGCCGGCCGGCGGGTTGGGCACGTGGCGCAGAATAGTTGAACCTGGCAACTACAATGGTCGAGTGCGGACCTTCCTTCGCCTCCTGCGGTTCCTGGCGCCCTACAAGCGCGGCGTGGCGATCTCGCTGCTGCTCTCGCTCGTGGCGACGCTGGCGACGGTCGCCATCCCCGCGTTCAGCGGCAACGCCGTCAACGCGATCACCGACCACGACCGCGGCGCGCTGACCACCGCGGCGATCCTCGTCGGCGTCGCCGGGGTCCTGCGCCTGGTCCTCACCGTCTTCCGCCGCCTCGTCGCCGGACGCGTCTCCCTCGGCGTCGAGCTGGACCTGCGCGACGCGGTCTACGGCCACCTCCAGTCGCTCGAGCTCGCGTTCTTCGACCGCCAGCAGACCGGCCAGCTGATGTCGCGCGCGACCGTCGACCTGCAGTCGGTGCGCTTCTTCCTCGGCTACGGGCTGATCTTCCTGCTCCAGTCGCTGCTGACGATCACCCTCGCCGCGACGGCGATGTTCGTCCGCGAGCCGACGCTCGCGCTGATCTCGCTGGCGCCCGTCCCGCTCGTCATCTGGGTCGCCTACCGCTTCGGCGTGAAGGCCCGGCCGGCCGCGCAGGAGGTCCAGCAGCGGATCGCCGAGCTGACCGCCGAGGCCGAGGAGAACATCTCCGGCGTGCGCGTGGTCAAGGCGTTCTCGCGCGAGGCCCGCCAGGTCGAGCGCTTCCGCGCGCAGACCGAGCGCGTCTTCACGCAGGCGATGATCTCGACCCGGCTGAACGCGTTCTACGCGCCGTTCATCGGCTTCCTCCCGCAGCTCGGGCTCGCCGCGATCCTCTTCTTCGGCGGCCGGCGCGTCATCAACGGCGACATGTCGCTGGGCGACTTCACCGCCTTCTACGCGTGGCTGCTGATGCTGCTGGGCCCGATGCGCATGCTGGGCCTGGCCCTCGGCCTCTCCCAACGCGCCACCGCCTCCGGCGCGCGCCTCTTCGAGGTCCTCGACCGCGCGCCCGAGATCGCCTCGCCGCCCGACGCCCGCCCGCTGCCCCATGGCTCCGGCCGGGTCGAGCTGCGCGACGTGACCGTCCACTACGAGGGCGCCCCGGAGCCATCGCTGCGCGACGTGTCGCTCGACGTCGCCCCGGGCACGACGATCGCGCTCGTCGGCGCGACCGGCTCGGGCAAGACGACGCTCGTCCAGCTCGTCGCGCGGCTCTACGACCCGATCGCGGGCTCGGTCCTGCTCGACGGCGCCGATGTGCGCACCCTCGACCTGCAGCAGCTGCGCTCCGTCGTGGCCACGGTCGACGACGACCCCTTCCTGTTCTCGGCGACGGTGGCGGAGAACATCGCCTACGCGCGGCCCGACGCGCCGATGGAGGAGATCGTCGCCGCCGCCCGTCGCGCCCAGGCCGCCGAGTTCATCGACCGCCTCCCCGATGGCTACGAGACGAAGGTCGGCGAGCGCGGCCTGACGCTCAGCGGCGGGCAGCGCCAGCGCCTGGCCATCGCCCGCGCGCTGCTGGCCGACCCGCGGGTGCTGATCCTCGACGACGCGACCTCCTCGGTGGACGCGTCGACCGAGTCGCTGATCAAGGACGCGCTGACCGAGGCGATGACGGGACGGACGACGTTCATCATCGCCCACCGCCTCTCCACGATCGCGCTGGCCGACGAGATCATCGTCCTCGAGCACGGCGAGATCGCCGCGCGCGGCACGCACGCCGACCTGATGGAGGTCGAGGGCCTGTACCGCGACATCGTCGAGAAGGGGCTCCCCGACCAGGTGTTCCTGACCCGCAAGGCACCCGAGCGCGAGGCGGCGGGGCTTTGAGCGCCACACCCGTCCAGACCCCGGCCCCGGCACCCGACGACGTCCGCACGCCCCGGCTGGAGGAGATCCGCCGCCGCCTACGCGGGACGAGCGGGCGCGGGCGCAAGCTGCGCGGCCTCATCGTGCTGCTCAAGCCGTACCGCACGCGGGTCATCCTCGCCGCGATCTCGCTCGTCTTCGGCACCGCCGCCTCGCTGGCCCCGGCGCCGCTGGCTTCGCGCGCGATCGACGACGGCATCGTCCCGGGCAACCTGTCCGCGCTGGACGTCGTCGTCGCGCTCTTCCTCGTCTCGGCGGTCGTCTACTGGGTCGCGAGCTACGCGCAGACCTATCTCGTCAACTGGGTCGGGCAGCGCTCGCTGCAGGACCTGCGCGAGCAGATGTTCCGCCACCTGCAGTCGCACCCGGTCGGCTTCTACGAGCGCAACCGCGCGGGCGTGCTGCTGTCGCGGATGACCAACGACGTCGAGGCGCTCGACTCGCTCGTCACCGACACGATCATCACGCTCTTCCAGGCGTCGCTGACCCTCCTGGGGACGATCGTCATCCTGCTCGTGCTCGACGTCAAGCTCGCGCTGCTGACCTTCTGCATCTTCCCGCTGATGGCGCTCGGCTCGCTGATCTTCCGCATCGCATCGGCCGACGCCTACCGCCGCACGCGCGAGACGATCGGCGCGATCACGGCCTACCTGCAGGAGACGCTCTCGGGCATCCGCGTCGTGCGGACCTTCGGCCAGGAGCCGGTCCACCAGCGCCGCTTCTCCGAGCTCAACCGCCGCAACCGCGACGCGAACATGACGACGGTCAACCTCAATGCCGCGTACTTCCCGACCGTCGAGATGCTCAGCGCGCTGGCCACCGTCGGGATCCTCTTCTACGGCGGCTACCAGGTGCTCAACGGCCACGTCGCGATCGGGGTGCTCGTCGGCTTCATCGCGGCGCTGAACGGCTTCTTCGACCCGATCAACCAGCTGTCGCAGGTCTACACGACCTACCAGTCGGGCATGGCCGCGCTGGACAAGATCTTCGAGCTGCTGGACAGCGAGCCCGAGCTCGTCGACGCGCCCGACGCGACCGCGCTGCCGCCCATCCGCGGTGAGATCCGCTTCGACCACGTCACGTTCTCCTACCGCAGCGAGGACGACGAGCACGTGGACGCGCTCACCGACATCGACCTCGTCATCCCCCCGGGACAGACGATCGCCCTCGTGGGCGCGACCGGCGCCGGCAAGTCGACGTTCGCCAAGCTCGTCGCGCGGTTCTACGACCCGACGCAGGGCCGCGTCCTGGTCGACGGGCACGATCTGCGATCGGTGACCCAGGCGTCGCTGCGCGAGCAGCTGGGGATCGTCCCGCAGGAGGGCTTCCTGTTCAGCGGAACGATCCGCGAGAACGTCGGCTTCGGGCGCCCCGAGGCGACCGACGACGAGATCTGGTCGGCCTGCGACGCGGTCGGCGCCGGCGAGTTCCTGCGCGCGTACCCCGAGCGGCTGGATACGCAGGTCGGCGAGCGCGGCGTGCAGCTGTCGGCCGGGCAGCGCCAGCTGCTGGCCTTCGCCCGGGCGCTGGTGGCCGATCCCCGCATCCTCGTGCTCGACGAGGCGACGTCCAACGTCGACCTGCACACCGAGACGCGGATCGAGGAGGGCATGCGCCGCCTGCTCGCCGGGCGCACCGCGATCGTCATCGCCCACCGCCTCTCCACGATCCGCCAGGCCGGGCGGATCGTCGTGCTCGAGCACGGGCGGATCATCGAGCAGGGCACCCACGACGAGCTGATCGCCGCTGAGGGCCGCTACTGGGAGCTGTTCCGCGACTGGGCCGCGCAGGCCGCGGCCTAGCCTGCGGACCCGGGGTCCGGCGCCTGCGGCCGCACGTAGGGCGTCGGCGGCAGGCCGCGCAGGACGAGCCGCAGCCAGCCGACGACGTCGCCCTTGATGCCCATCAGCGCCTCCGGCGGGCCTGTCTCCAGCGCGTCGCGGGTCAGCTCGCGCATACCGTGGACGACGGCGCGGAAGGAGGCGAAGGACAGCTCGCCGAGGTTCGGGTCGTTCTCGCGGACGCGCTCGTGGACGGCGCGGATGCCGGCGGCGAAGACGACGTTGGCGTCGCGCCGGCGACGACGGGCGACCGGTCCCGCGCTCTCCATCTCGATCAGGAACGCCTTGGCGGCAGTCGGGTTCTCCCGCCATGTCGTGAGGTAGGCGGTGACCGTGCGGTCCATGATCAGCTCGATGTCGTCGTCGGCCTGCAGCGCGGCGACCATGGTCGTGAAGATGTCCTGGGAGAACAGGTCGTACGCGGCGAGCAGGCCCGCCAGCTTGTCCTCGAAGTGGTCGTAGAAGGTACGCGGGGAGACGCCCGCGTGGCGCGCGATGGCGGCGGTCGTGGCGGCGGCGAAGCCGCGCTGCGCGATGACCTCGACGCAGGCCGACAGCAGGCGCAGGCGCTGCGATTCGCGCACCTCGTCGCGGCTGAGGCGATGCGGCCCGCGCGGCAGCTCCCGGGGAACACCGAAGATCGGTGAGGCGGTCACTGGGCGTGGCACGGGGGGAAGGGGACGAACACTGGCGTTCAGACGACCTGCGGTTGCGCTCGGACTCGATGTCTCAGCTGGACACTATGCCCGGTCACGCCGCCGTTTCCAGCACGCTGGCGCCCAGCAACTGGGCGAGCATCAGCGCGACGTGCAGCTCCACACGGTGCAGGACGGCGTCGCGGCCGAGCGCCTGCTGGCAGGCGCGCACGCGGTTGCCGACCGTGTTGGCGTGCACCCCGAGGCGATCGGCGGTGGCCTGGCGGCTGCCGCGCTCGTCGAGGTAGATACGCAGGGTCGCACGCAGGCGGGCGTGCTCGTCGTCGTCGTAGGCCAGCGGGCCGAGCTGCGCGCGCACGAAGCGACGCGCGCGCTCGAGGTCGGCGCTCAGCAGCGCGGCGAGCTCGACCCGGCGGTAGGGAACGACGGACCCGGGCCGGCGACGGCCGAGCAGCGCGACCCGGAAGGCGTCCTCGGCATCGCGGTGGGAGTCACGGAAGCCCGCGGCGCCGAAGGCGGTCTCGCCGATCGCGATCGAGACGCCGTCCCCGCGCGGGTTGCCGGCGACGCGCGCGAGCGCTGCGCCGGGCGGCGAGGCGGTGGAGATCCACGCCCAGGTGACGGTCCCGGCGACGGGCAGCAGCAGCGGCCGGCCGCCGCCGAGCTCGTCCGCGAGGCCCATCGCGGCCGAGGAGAGCGTGGCGCCCGCGTCGGCGCGGTCGTCCTCGGTCCACAGCACCAGCGCGGTGTGGTGGCGGCGCAGATCGTGACCGAGGACGCGGCTGGCGGCCTGCGGGTCGTGCGCCTCGCCGCGCAGGAGCGAGCGGATCATCAGCGCGCGCTGCGTCTCCCCCGTGCGCTCCAGCCGCTCGCGCTCGCGCTCGTACTCGGCCGCGAGCTGCCGGCTGAAGATGTCGACCCAGTCGAAGGTGAGCGACTGCGTCGCGCGCGTCGCCGAGAGCAGCACGTCCATTTCGAGCGTGAGCGCGCCGAGCTGGGCATCCCACTCGGCCAGGAAGACGCCGTGGCCGACGTGGCAGAGGCGCAGGAGCGGCAGCAGCCCTCGGCCGGAGCGGGCGAGCGCCCGCGCGGTCGCGAGCGCGCCGGCGACCGGCTCGAAGGACTCGATCGGCTCGCCGCGGCGCAGCATCCGCAGGAACGATCGGATGATGTGGCGTCCGACGCGCTCGGAGTCCTCGATCGAGCGCGGGTCGTCCAGCAGCTCGGGCACGTCGCGATGCAGGACCGAGGCCATCTCCGCCGCGATCCGCGGCGCATCCCGCTCCACGCCGTCGGCCGCGTCGGTGAGCGCCCGGCGCACCGCGGGATCGAGCGTCGGTTCGGCGGGCCGCGACACGGGTGGCCCGAGAGTACCCGCAGCGCGGCGCCGCCCGCAGAGGGCGACGCCGCGGGGTGAGGCCGGCTAGACCGCCGCCGCCAGCGCGGGTTCGTCGGTGTAGATCTCGCCGGCCTGCGCCTTGGCGACCAGCGAGGCGGGCGGGGTGAAGCGCTCGCCGTACTTCTCGGCGAGCTCGCGGGCCCGCTCCACGAAGCCGGCCACGCCGCCCGCGTATCCGTTGATGTACTGGAGCACGCCGCCCGACCAGCCCGGGAAGCCGATCCCCATGATCGAGCCGATGTTCGCGTCGGCGACCGAGGGGATGACGCCCTCGTCGACGCACTTGACCGTCTCGATGGCCTCGATGAAGAGCATCCGCTCCTGGAGGTCGCGCAGCGACAGCTGCGACGGGTCCGCGACCGGCGGGAAGGCGTCGCGCAGGCCCTTCCACAGGCCGGTGCGCTTGCCGTCGGCGTACTCGTAGAAGCCCGCGCCCTCCAGCTTGCCCGGACGCGAGAACTCGTCGAGCATGCGGTCGATGACCTGCTCGGACGGGTGCTCGTCCCAGCCGCTGCCGACCGCGTCGCCCGCCGCCTGCGCCGCCAAGCGGATCTTGCGCATCAGCTTCAGGTTGAGCTCGTCGGACAGCTGCAGCACGGGCGCCGGGTAGCCGGCCTGCGAGGACGCCTGCTCGATCGACGGAGCGGGGACGCCCTCGACGAGCATCGAGATGCCCTCGTTGATGAACGTGCCGATGACGCGCGAGGTGAAGAAGCCGCGTGAGTCGTTGACGACGATCGGGGTCTTGCGGATCTGCTTGGCCACGTCGAGGGCGCGGTACAGCGTCTCGTCGCTGGTCTGCTCGCCCTTGATGATCTCCAGCAGCGGCATCCTGTCCACCGGGCTGAAGAAGTGCAGCCCGATGAAGTCGGCCGGCCGCGAGACGCCATGGGCCAGCTGGGTGATCGGCAGCGTGGACGTGTTGGAGCCCAGCAGGGCGCCGTCGGCCAGGTACGGCTCGATCTCGGCGAACACCTGGGCCTTGACGTCCGGGTCCTCGAACACGGCCTCGATGACGAGGTCGGCGTCCTTCGCGGCCGCCGGATCGGTCGTCGCGGTGATCAGCGAGAGCAGCTCGTCGCCCTTGGCCTGCGTGGTCTTCCCGCGCGAGATGCCCTTCTCCACGAGCTTGACCGAGTAGTCCCTGCCACGGTCGGCGGCCGCCTGGTCGACGTCCTTGAGGACGACCTCGATGCCGGCCTTCGCGCACACGTACGCGATCGCGGCGCCCATCATGCCGGCGCCCAGGACCACGACCTTCCGCGACTGGAACGGCGCGATATCCATCCCCGCCCGCCCCCGCCCGCGGTCCCCGTTGACCTGCTGGAGGTCGAAGAAGAACGCCTGGATCATGTTCGTGGAGACCTGGCCGACGACGAGGTCGACGAAGTAGCGCCCCTCGATCTCGAGTGCCGTGTCGAAGTCGACCTGGGCGCCCTCGACGGCCGCGGCCATGAGGTGGTGCGGCGCAGGGTGGTTCGCGCCCTAGAGCTGCTTGCGCAGGTTCGCCGGGAAGGCCGGCAGGTTCTGCGCGAGCTTGGGGTTGGAGGGAGTGCCGCCGGGGATCTTGTAACCCTTCACGTCCCACGGCTGCTGCGCGGTCGGGTTCGCCGCGATCCACGCCTTGGCCGCCGGGACCAGCTCGTC
>JAOPZL010000080.1 GCA_025964175.1 Solirubrobacterales bacterium | reverse complement strand
CGAAGCTGGCCATGACCTGCTCGGTCAGCGCCTGCTCGCGGCGGGCGAGCTCGTCGTCGGGACCCGGGCCCTCGTCGGGGCCGGCGCCGGCGCTGGCGTTGGTGGCGGTCATGCGGTCGCCTCCAGGGCCAGCGGCGCGGTCAGCTCGTCGGCCAGCGCGCGCTCGGGCTCGGCGACCACGACGAGCCGCTCCGCAGCCGCGTGTGGCCCGAAGATGACGGGCCCCGCCAACGCCATGTACTCAAAGCTCCGCACTACAGCCCTCCCCTCGAGCCACCCTGGACAGCGAATGCTGCCGAGCATGCTGTGCGCGACGACGCAGGTCAACACGCCGCTGGCCCCATCGAGCCGGCGACAGACAGACGCGCGCCGATTACGCTGTCGCCCATGACCGTTCCGGCCCCTGCCTGGAAGCTCGAAGGCATCTCACCGCGCGCCTATCAGCATCCGGCCGACCGGGCGGCGACCGCCGCGCTCGGCAAGGTCCCCTATCTCGACGAGGTCGTGAAGCGGCTCATCGCGCTGGGGTACGAACGCGCCTTGCGGGCGTCCTCCCTCGGGGCCTCGGTCCGCCTCGGCCAGGAGCAGCTCCCCCACATCTGGGTGCTGCACCGCGAGGTCTTCAACGTGCTGGATCTCGACGAGGTGCCCGACCTCTACCTGACCCAGTTCCCGATGGCGAACGCGGCGACGTTCGGCACCGACCACCCGATCGTCGTCCTCAACTCCGAGCTCGTGCGCCTGCTCGACGACGATGGCCGCCGGGCGGTGCTCGCCCACGAGGCCGCGCACGTGCACTCCCGCCACGTCCTCTACCAGACGGCGCTGCTGATCCTCATGCGGCTGGGCGGCTCGGCGCGGCTGCCGCTGTTGGCGGGGCTGCCGCTCAGGGCGATCCAGCTCGCGCTGCTGGAGTGGTACCGCGGCGCCGAGCTCAGCTGCGACCGCGCGTCGGCCCTCGTCACGCGCGACCCGCTGGCCATCTGCCGCACGCTGATGATCGTCGCCGGGGGCGAGGCGTCGGCCGAGCTCAACCTCGACGCCTTCGTGGCCCAGGCGATGGACTACGACGAGGCCGGCAGCGGGCTGGACCGGCTCACGCGCCTGACGCAGGACCTGCGCCTGACGCACCCGATGCCGGTCCGCCGCGTCAACCAGCTGCTCGCCTGGGTGCGCTCGGGCGACTACGACCGCATCATCGGCGGCGACTACCTGCGCCGCGGCCAGGAGCCGCCGCTGCGCGAGGAGGCCGCCGCGGCCCAGGACCACTACGCGTCGCGGATCTCCGACGTCATCGGCCAGGCGGGAACCTCGATCGGCGAGGTCGGCCAGCAGCTCGGCGACTGGCTGTCGCGCCAGCGCGGCACCGGCGGATCAGGGTCGGACCGCTCGACCGACCCGGGCGACGCCTGATCGCGTCGGCCCTGCAGCGGGAGCGCGACCATGGCGCTCCCGGCCTGCCGGGCGCGACCGCGGCGAGGACGCTCCTCGCTCAGGGCTTGGCCGTGTGCTCGGCGAGCTTGTCGGCCAGGCGGTCGGGGACGAGCGGGCGCAGCGCGGTCAGCACCTTGCCGGCACCGCCGACGACATAGCGGGCGTCCGGCCTCTCGACGGTCAGCGCCTGCTCGATCGCGTCCGCGACCGCCTGCGGCGACTTGCCGTGCGCGTCGGCGCTGCGCAGGCTCTCGCGGAAGGCCAGCAGGCGGTCGCGGTAGCGCTCCAGCTGCGGCGAGCCGCTGGCCATCAGGTCGTCCAAGGAGGTGATCGCCTTGGCCCAGATGGGCGTGGAGATCACGCTCGGCTCGATCAGCACGACCGCGATCCCCTCCGGATCCAGCTCCTCGCGCAGCGCGTCGCCGATCGCCTCCAGTGCGTGCTTGGAGGCGTAGTAGGCGCCGGCGAACTGCGAGGCGACCCGGCCGCCGATCGAGCTCACGAGGATCACGCGGCCCGACGCACGGCGGATGAGCGGCAGCGTCGCCTGCGTCACGGCGACCTGACCGATGACGTTGACCTCCAGCTGGCGGCGCAGGTCGTCCAGGGGGAGCAGCTCGATGGGCCCGGCGACCGCGATCCCCGCGTTGCCGACGACGCCGTCCAGCCCCTGGCCGGCGAGCTGCGTCGTGATCTCCTGCACGGCCGCGTCGATCGACGCGGTGGACGTCACGTCGAGGACCACGCGCCGCAGGCGCGGCGACGCGGACGAGAGCGCCTGACGGCCGTCACCGGGATCCTCGACCCCGGCGAACACCTGGTGACCGGCGGCGTCGAGCGCCAGCGCCGTGGCGGCGCCGATCCCGCTGGACGCGCCGGTGATGAGGAAGCTGGACATGCCTCCCCGCTACCCGGCCTGGTGCGCGGGCCCGCGCCAGGTCGTCGGCGGGAACCTGCGTCAGACGGGCGCGGGGTGGGAAGCCGTTGCCCATGCGACCCAGCTACGACCCCTCCTCCGACCTCGTCGCCTACGCCGGGCGGGCCGTCCACGACCTCGGCCTGGCCGGGCTCGTCGGCGGCCAGCTGTTCGGGCGGCTGGCCCTGCATCCGTCGGTCACGGCGATCAGCGACCCGCGCGAGCGCGGCGCCGTGGTCAACCAGGCCTGGCGCCACTACGGGACGATCAACTCGCTGGGCCTGGCCGCCGTCGTCGGCGGCTGGCTGCGCGCACGCGTGGGCGGCGAGGCGCGCGACGCCCTGCTCAGCGATCGCGAACGCCGGCTCGCGCGGGCCAAGGACGTGCTGGTGGCCGCGACGTTCGTGACCGGGACGGCGGCCGCG
>JAOPZL010000073.1 GCA_025964175.1 Solirubrobacterales bacterium | reverse complement strand
GGGCTCACAGGCGCTCGGCCAGCATGCTCGCCATCGGCTCGCCACCCGGCGCCGCCTCGATCCGCACACGGCGCCACGGGCCGATGCGGCGCAGGCGGACGGTGGCGACGACACGACAGCCGAGGCTCTCGGCCCACTTGAGCGCGGGCGCGTTCTCCACCGCGATCCGCGTGATGAAGGCCGTCGCGCCCGCGCGTGACTGCAGGGCGGTCACCTCGTCGATCACCGCGGACGCGATGCCGCTGCGGCGATGGGCCGGCGCGGCGATCGAGTCCTCGAACGACACGACCCGGTCGGGCAGCGGCATCAGGCCCCCGCGCGCCGCGAGCACGGGCACCGCGCCCTCGTGGATCCACGTGCTGAACGCGAGCTCGTCGTCGCGCCACGCGACGTACAGCGCCGCGCCGCGATCGAGGTAGGACTGCCCGACCGCGGTGCTGACGCCGCCGATCGCGGCCAGCGCCTCCAGGTCATCGCCCGTTCCGAGGCGCAGCACGTAGCCGTCGGGCAGCGCGCGACCCTCGGGCACGATCGGCACGACCAGCCACACGTGCTCCTCGACGAGGTAGAGGCGGCGGGCGATGGGCTTGACGCCCCATTGTCCGACGCGCGCAGCGGTGCCGCGCACGCCGTTGCGGGAGACCGACGTGACCGCGCGTCCGACCCGACGGTGGGCGATGTGCGCGCTCATGGCGTGGCTCCGGTCGGCGTGAAGAAGAACATGGCCCCCAGCCCACCACCGCGGGGGCGTGGATGGACGGTGAGAACCCTCCGCGCCTTGGGGACAGGCGTCCGGGGAGCAATCTCACCGGCCTCGTCCACGCTTCTCCCGGCCCCCTCCACCCTGTGGTCGCGGAGCATCCCGGCATGCGCTTTCGCCGCCCCCTCCCCGACCGCCAGTTGCGGCGCATCCGCGGGTCCCTGCAGCACCATCGATGCTCAGAAAAGTGGTCTCCATGCATGGTCTCCGGCCCGCTCCGCCGTCACGGTTCCGTCCTGACACGGCTGTCCCAGCACCAACGGCGCGGGACACGCTCATGAGCCCGCGGTGTCTCGGGGTTGATCCAGACGGCCGAACCCGCGATTTCCTCCCCCATTCCCCACCCGATCCACCCGCACCCTGGTGCCAGCTCGACGTAGCTTCAACCCCGTGACGGACCAAGAAGACGATCCCCGCCTGCCCGAGCGGACGCTGCGCATCCTCGTGGCGGACGACGACCCCCTGGTCCGCTCGGCGCTGCGCGCCGTGGCCGCAGAGAACTGGGACATCCACATCGAGGCCGAGGCCGTCGACGGCTACGAGGCGGTGGCCCTGGCCATCAGCCACCGGCCGGACATCGTCCTGCTCGACGTGGCGATCCCGCGGCTGGACTCCAAGACGGTCACCCGGCGCATCCAGACCGCCGTACCGGACGTGCGGGTCATGGTCTTCTCGAGCGCCGAGGACGTCGAGCTCGGCGTCGCCGGCCTGCGGTCGGGCGCCGCGGGCTTCCTGCCCAAGGACGTCTCCAGCGTCGCCCTGGTGCGCGCGCTGCGGGGACTCTCGCGCGGTGAGGCGGTCGTGTCGCGCCTGATGACCGCCGAGATCGTGGAGCAGCTGCGTCGCGCGCCCGCCACCAGCACGGGGCTGCGCCCGGTGTGGAGCACCCTCACCTCGCGCGAGTGGCAGGTCGTCGACCTGCTGTGCGAGGGCGCGGCGACGGCCGAGATCGCCGATCGGCTCTGCCTGTCGGTCGAGACGGTGCGGACGCACCTCAAGCACGCCCTGAACAAGCTCGGCGCCCACACGCGCGACGAGGCGATCGCCAAGGCGCAGCGACTGCGGTCGGGCGAGCCGCCCGAGCCGGTCGACGAGCCAGCCGACTCCCTCGACGAACCCGTCGACGAGGTCGCGCGAAGGCGGATCGCCCAGCACCGGCGCCGGCGCCACGGCGACGACTGACCCGCCGGCCGCCACCCCGGCCGGGTCCCGTCGCCTATGCGGCGGGGTTCGCCCGGGGAGCCCTCAGGAGCATCCCGACCATCCACGCGTGACGGCGGATCGGCGGGACGAGGGTGAACAGCGTGCGGTCCACGCCGTCCAGGACCCGGACGATCGACTCGAAGGCGGGACGGTCGCGCAGCGGGACGGCTGCCAGCGACGACAGCGCGAAGAAGCGCGTGTCGACCGCGCCGAAGAACGCGCCGGCGCGCTCGAGGTCGGCCATCAGCAGCGGGTGCTCGTCGACGGTCCGCATCGACGGGGTCCGATCGCGGTACCGGTTGATCGCCGGGTTGTGGCCCATCGGCTCGATGAACACGCCGACGCCGCCGGGGCGCAGCACCCGGGCCAGCTCGGCGTATGCGCGATCGAGGTCGAGGTGGTGCAGGATGCCCGACCCGCACACGACGTCGAACGAGCGATCGGGGAGGTCGAGGTGCTCGGCGTCCATGACGCGGAAGTCCAGCGCGCCGGCCAGTCCCTCCTGCTCCCCGTGCTCGCGCGCCATGTCGATCGCGACGGGCGACAGGTCGATGCCGGTCACCGACGCGCCGTGCGCGGCCAGGTGGTAGGCCTGGCTGCCCGGCCCGCAGCCGTACTCGAGCACGTGGTTGCCGTGGGCGCGCGCGGCGAGCTCGTCGGCGTACCACCGCCGCATCGATTCCGTCACGGTGTAGAAGCGCCTGACGGGGGCGCGGGTCTCGTCGGCGAACACGCGATCGTGGAACTCGCGCTCGCGATCGAGCCGGCTGTCTGTCTGCGTGCTGGTCATGCTCGCCATGCTCGACGCGGGCGCCGCGGCGCGTATGGGAGAAATCCCCGCCGCGTCGGGGACAACGCCCCCAGCGAACCGAGCCTGCCTTCGGGAGAGTGAGCCCGTGACCGCGACGCTGACCTCCGTCCCTGACGTCCGTGGGCTCGCCGCAAGGCGCCTCCCAGCCACGCGACGTGCTGAGGCGGGGACGATCTGGAGCCGCGCCGAGGACTCCGGCTGGAGCGCGTCCGGGTTCACCTCGTGGACCTGGACGCGCACCTGGCTGGAGCACTACGGCGACGTGGTCGACCACCGCTTCCTCGTCGCCGAGCGCGACGGCCGGCCGTGCGCCATCGCGCTGCTGACCCACGGCGCGCGAGGCGCGTGGCGCCCGCGGACCGCCCACGTGGGCACCGCCGGCGAGCCGCGCGGGAGCAGCGTCTTCGTCGAGCACAACCACCTGGTCGCCGAACCGGCGGAGCGCGCCGGCTTCGCCCGCCTCGTGGCCGACGAGCTCGCGGCCGACCGGCGCTGGGATCGCCTGCTGATGGACGGCATGACGATGAGCGACGCGCACGCGCTGGCCGGGCGCTGGCCGGGCGCGACGGTGCGCGAGGAGCTCTGCCCGGTGACCGACCTGGACGGCGACGGCGACGTGCTCGACGGCCTGGCCTCCGGTCCTCGCCGCCGCGCCCGCGCCACCCTGCGCGCCTTCGGGGAGCTCGAGGTCGAGTGGGCCAGCGACGAGGCGCAGGCCCGGGACGTCTTCGACGAGCTCGTCACGCTGCATCAGCGCCACTGGATCGACCACGGAGAGCCCGGGGCGTTCGCCGACGAGCGCTTCACCGCCTTCCACCGCGCGTACGTGCAACGAGCGGTTCCCCGCCGCGAGGCGGCGCTGCTGCGCGTCCGCCGCGGCGACGAGACCGTCGCCTGCCTGTACGGCCTGATCGACGACCGTCGCCTGCTCTTCTACCAGGGCGGCCTGCGCGGCTACGACGACAACCGCCTGCGCTCCGGGCTGGCCGCCCACCTCCTCTTCATGCGCGCGTGCGCGACCCGCGGCCTGACGGAGTACGACTTCCTCGCACCCGCGACGCGGTACAAGCTGGAGCTCGCCACCGGCTCGCGGCCGCTGGCGTGGGTCGAGATCGAGCGCCACCGCTGGCGCACCCGGACCGCGCAGGCCACCCGGCGGCTGCGCTCCGCGCGATGATCGCCGGCAAGCGCCGGCTCGCGGCCGGCGCGCTCGACCGCATCCCGCGGCGCAGCCGCCGCGCCCTGTCGCGGTGGAACGGCGTCCTCATCCTCAACTACCACCGCGTCGGCGACGCGCAGGCCGCCGAGGGCGACCGCTCGATGTGGAGCGCGACGGCCGAGGGGTTCGACCTGCAGCTGGCGACGCTCGCGCGCCACGCCGACGTCATCGGTCCCGACGACCTCGAGGACGCCGTCCGCGGCCACGGCCGGTCGGTGATGCTGACCTTCGACGACGGCTACCGCGACAACTACGAGATCGCCTACCCGCTGCTGCGCGCGCACGGGCTGACGGCGACGTTCTTCCTGACCACCGGCTTCCTCGACCGGCCCCGCGCCCCGTGGTGGGACGAGCTGGCGTGGATGGTCCGCCACGGCAAGCGACCGCCGGCGGATCCCGAGCCCGTGATCCGAGCGCTCACCGAGCGCTACAAGGAGCTGCCCACCGCCCGGACCAAGGCGTTCCTGAACAAGGTCGCCGCCGACACCGGGTCCGGGCGCGCCCCGGCCACGCTGGGACGCCACGACTGGATGACGTGGGACATGGCGCGCGAGATGCGCGACGGCGGCATGACCCTGGGCGGCCACACGGCCGACCACCCGCTGCTCGCACGGCTGACCGTGGGCCAGCAGAAGGCCCAGATCGCCCGCTGCGCGCGACGGATGCGCGCCGAGCTGGGTGAGCCGATGCGCTGGTTCGCCTACCCGGTCGGCTCGCGCGACGCCTTCACCCCGGACACCGCCCGGATCCTGCGCGAGCAGGGCACGCGCGCGGCGTTCAGCTTCTACGGCGGGCACCAGCCTGCCGGCCAGTGGGATCCGATGGACGTCCCGCGCGTCCACGTCGGGCCGTCGTGCGACGCGCAGATGCTGCGCGCGATGCTCAGCCTCCCGTGGCTGTTCGCGGCCGGCGCCTGACCGGCCGGTCCGGTCCGGCGCCCGTCGAGGACCGCGCCAGCGCGACCAGACGCGCCACGGCGTCCGCGGCGAACAGGCGCAGGCCCAGCGCGTAGGCCGCCCCGCCGACCCCGATGCCGAGCACGAGCGCCGGCAGCGGCGCGTGCACGACCTGCATGAGCAGGGCCAGCGGGACGGCCATCGTCAGCGCCGCGGCGCCCGGGCCGGCCAGGGCCGCGACGAGCTGCCGCGGCGATGCCTGGAGCATCCGCGAGGCGACGGCCCATCCGGCGATCGAGAAGAGGCCCTGCATCCCGGCCATGACCATCGCCACCGCGAGGATGCCGCGGGACGAGAAGACGGCGAGCGCGGCGAACAGCGCGGCGATGTACGGGACGGTGAACGCGATCAGGATCCAGGCGCGGCCGGTCACCTTGTACACGGTGCCGGCGGGGATGTTCAGCGTCACCACCACCGCGTAGACGCACAGGACCTGCATCGCCGGCACGGCCGGCTCCCACTGGTGCCCGAAGAGGGTCAGGATCACCGGCCGGGCCATCAGGCCGAGGCCGACCGCGATCGGCAGCACGAGCATCGCCGTGTAGCGCAGGGAGACGAGGTACGCCGCGCGCAGGCGGTCGCGGCTCATCAGCGAGTACGCCGGGAAGAGCACGCCCCCGGCCACGATCGAGAGGTTGACGATCAGCAGCTCGGGCAGGCGGAAGCCGATCGAGTAGAGGCCCAGCGGCGCGGTGCCGAGCACGCGGCCGATGAACAGGTAGTCCAGCTCGTGGGCGAAGGCCTGTCCGACGTCGACGACCGTCAGCAGCCCGCCGAAGGACGCCATCCCGCGCAGGTGGACGCAGGAGAGGCGGGGCTGGGGGCGGAAGGGCACGCGGTGCCAGATGACGATGGTCGCCACCGTGGTCCCGGCGAGGTACCCGATGACGAGGCTGAGCGGCCCCAGGCCGGCGACGGCCAGGACGATGGAGACGACGCCGCGGGTGATGACGTCGGCGAGCTCGGACATCGTCCGCGAGCGGTAGTCCAGCGCGCGGCGGGCCAGAGCCGAGTGCGTCGCGCCGAGCGAGCGCAGCAGGAAGTTGGCCCCCAGCAGGGCCAGCAGCCCCGCCAGCTGCGGCCGGTGGAAGAACTGCGCGGCCAGGGGCGAGACGGCGACCGTCGCCGCGGTCAGGACGGCGCCGAGCACGACGGACCACCCGAACGCGGTCTGCGCCCAGGCGCGCACCTGGTCCGCCGGCGCGAGGATCAGCGCCTGGCCGAGCCCCAGGTCCTTGATCGTGTCGAGGAAGACCATGAAGGTCAGCGCGAGGGCGATGACGCCGAAGTCCGACGGCGTGAGCACCCGGGCGAGGATCACCGTCGAGACGAGCACCAGCGCGCGACCGCCCGCGTAGGACCCGTAGGCCCACGCCATGCCGCGCACGGTGCGCTGGGCCAGGTCCGCGGGTTCGGCGTCGCGAGGCGGTGTCATCGGGGTTGCAGGATCTCGTCGTAGACCGCGCGGCAGCGCTGGGCCCAGTGCTCCGCGGTGAAGTGCGCGGCGAACCGCTCGCGGGCGGCCGCGCCCATGCGCCGGCGCAGCGCCTCGTCGCCGAGCAGGCGATCCAGCGCCTGGACCAGCGCCGGGACCGTGGGCGGGTCCTGCACGAGCATGCCCGTCCTCCCGTCCTGCACGATCTCGGGGATGCCGCCGACCGCCGTCGCCACCGACGGCACGCCGACGGCGGCCGCCTCGAGCAGGTTGGTCGGGAAGGCGTCCATCCGCGACGGGAGCAGCAGGACGTCGGATGCCGCCAGCAGGTCGAGGACGTCGCGCCGGAAGCCGAGCAGGAGGACCGTCGCCCCCAGGTCGGCCGCCTCGGCGGCGACCGCGTCCCGCGCCGGCCCGTCGCCGGCGACCAGGAGCCGCAGGTCCGGGTAGCGGGGCAGCAGGTGGCGCACGGCCTCGAAGGCCAGCGAGTGGCCCTTGCCCGCGCGCAGCACCGACGCCATCGCGACGACCGGCGCGTCGGGCGCCAGCCCGAGCTTCGCGCGCGTGCTCGCGCGCGCGGCCGACGGAGTGCGGACCGAGATGCCGTTGTGGACGGTGACGACGTGGGCGCTCTCGTCCAGACCCGCGCGCAGGTAGGCGACGCGCGCGGCCTCGGAG
>JAOPZL010000072.1 GCA_025964175.1 Solirubrobacterales bacterium | reverse complement strand
CGACCTGCCAGCCGAGGGGCGCCGCCGCACCTGGGTCGCGCCCTTCCTCAGCGCGCTGGTCGGCGCGCTCGTGGTCGTCGTCGTCTTCCTGCTCTTCTTCCGCACCGGCGACGGCAACGGCGGCTCCAGCAGCTCGGCGCAGGCACCGCTGCCCGCGACCTCCGGCGCCGGCGGATCCAACGCCAACGCCCGCACGATCTACGCTCGCGCCGCCGGCTCGGTCGTCTCGATCCAGTCGAAGATGGCGTCGGGCACCGCGACGGGCACGGGCTTCGTCATCAGCGACAAGTCGACGATCGTCACCAACTCGCACGTCGTCGGAACCGCCAAGTCCGTCGAGGTCCAGTTCGGCCAGAACACGACGCCGATCAGCGCGACGGTCCTCGGGCGCGACGTCTCGACCGACCTCGCGGTCATCCGCATCAACCCGAGCGCCCACGGGGCGGCGCCGCTTCCGCTGGCCGACTCGGCCGACGTGAAGGTCGGTGACGGCGTCGTCGCCATCGGCAACCCCTTCGGCCTCGATCGCACCGCGACCGCCGGCATCGTCTCCGCGCTCGGGCGCCACATCTCGGCGCCCAACGGCTTCGACATCGACGACGTCATCCAGACCGACGCGCCGATCAACCCCGGCAACTCGGGCGGCCCGCTCATCGACGCCCGCGGCCGCGTGATCGGCATCAACTCGCAGATCGCCACGGCCAGCGGCGGCGGCGGCAACGTCGGCATCGGCTTCGCCGTGCCGGCCAACACGATCCGCAAGATCGTCCCGCAGCTCGAGTCCGGCCACAAGGTCAGCCACGCCTTCCTCGGCGTCTCCACCTCGACCGGCAGCGCGGGCGCGAAGGTCGCGCAGGTCACGCCCAGCGGCCCGGCCGACACGGCCGGCATCCGCACCGGCGACGAGATCGTCTCCGTCGGCGGGCACAAGGTGACGCGCTCGGACGAGCTCGGCGCCGCCGTCTCCAAGGCGAAGCCGGGCGACGACGTCCAGGTCGAGATCATCCGCGGCGGCGTGCACCAGACCATCGACGTGCGCCTCGGCAACCGGCCCGGCGGGGGATAGCCCATGAGCTTCTCGGATCCCCTCGTCCTGCTCGCGCTGGTCGCGCTGGTTGCTGCCGTGATCGTCTACGCCGTCCTCGCGGTGCGCAGCTCCCGCCGGGCGAGCTCGTTCGCCAACCCGGCGCTGATGGCGAACGTCGCGCCGACCTCGCCGCGCTGGCGCCGGCACCTGCCGCTGGCGCTCTACGCCCTGGCCCTCGCCGGGCTGATCGTCGCGGTGGCCAAGCCGACGAAGTCGGTCGCGGTCCCGGACGAGCGCGCGTCGATCATGCTCGTGACCGACGTCTCGGGCTCGATGACCTCCACCGACATCCGGCCCAACCGCATGCGCGCGGCCCGCGCCGCCGCCCAGCGGTTCGCCTCCGACGTCCCCAAGCGGATCCGGATCGGCGTGATGGAGTTCAACGAGAACCCGCGCACCCTGCAGGCGCCGACGCGCGACCGCGCGCTGGTCAAGACCGCGCTGGACAAGATGACGCCCAGCGGCGGCACCGCCACCGGCGAGGCCCTCAAGGCCGCGCTGCAGCTGCTGCGCCCCCAGCTGCGGCCGGGCGAGACGCCGGCGCCCGCCGCGATCGTCCTGCTGTCGGACGGCAAGTCGGTGAAGGGCCGCGATCCGCTCGACGTCGCCAAGGAGGCCGCGAAGGCGAAGGTCCCCGTCTACACGGTCACGCTCGGCACCCAGGGCGGCACGATCACGGTCAAGAAGCGCGACGGGTCGACCGAGACGCAGGCCGTCCCGCCCGACACCGCGACGCTGAAGCAGATCGCGACCACGTCGGGCGGCGAGGCGTTCAACGCCACCGACGCCGATCAGCTCGCCACGGTCTACGACCGCCTCGGCTCACAACTGGGCAAGAAGAAGGAGAAGCGCGAGATCGTGGTCTGGTTCGTCGGCGGCGCCCTCGTCCTCTTCGGGGTCGGCGCGGCCTCCTCGCTGACCATGTTCGGAAGGCTGGTCTGAGATGAGCCTGGCGAACCCCGTCTGGCTGCTGCTCCTGGCGGCCATCCCGATCCTCGTCGTGCTCCAGCTGCTCGCTGCGCGCCGGCGCCGCCGCTACGCCGTGCGCTTCACCGCGCTGTCGACCCTCGCCGCGATCGCTCCGGCGAAGGCGCCGTGGCGGCGCTGGCTGCCCGTCGTGCTGCTGCTCGGCGCGCTCGCCGGGCTCGCCGTCTCGATGGCCAGGCCGGAGCGGACCGTCGCGGTGCCGATCGAGAAGGCGACGGTGATGCTCGTCATGGACACCTCGAACTCGATGATCGCCGAGGACGTCGACCCGACGCGCCTGGACGCGGCCAAGAGCGCGGCCAAGACGTTCATCGACGCGGTGCCCAACGGGCTCGAGCTCGGCGGCGTCGCCTACTCGACCGGGCCCTACAACGTCGTCGCGCCCTCGGGCGACAAGGGCGACATCCGCCGCCTGATCGACTCGCTGCAGCCCGACGGCGCGACCGCCACCGGCGACGCCCTGCAGGCCGCGCTGGACACGCTCAAGCAGCAGAAGGGGTCCGATGGCAAGCAGGCGCCGTCGGCGATCATCCTGCTGTCCGACGGCCAGACGACCGCCGGGCGCGACCCGATCGGCGTGGCGCAGAACGCCAAGAAGCAGCACGTCCCGATCTACACCGTCGCGCTGGGCACCGACGCGGGCACGATCCCCGGTCCGGGCGGGTCGACCGTCCCGGTCCCGCCCGATCCGGCCACGCTCAAGCAGATCGCGCAGATCACGAGCGGGCAGGCCTACACCGTCGACGACGCCGAGGTCCTCGACTCCGTCTACCAGCGCCTGGGCTCGCGGATCGGGTCGCGCAAGGAGACGCGGGAGATGAGCGCCGGGTTCGCCGCGATCGGCGCGATCCTCCTCGCCGCCGGCCTCACCGCCGCCGTGCGGTTCGCCCCGCGCTTCCCGTAGCGGCGAGCGCGCCGGGGTCCGGCAACCATGGTGCCCGCGGGCGCTCCTACCAGTGCACGCCCTTCATCAGGTTCGCCATCGCGATCTGCTCCACCGACGCCTTCTCTGCCGGGTCGGACTCGCCCTTGGAGGCGGCCGAGTCGGGGAACACCTTGTAGGCGGTGTGGAGGATCTGGTCCACGGCCTTCGGCGCGAGCGTGTAGAGGATCTCGCCGAACGTGCCCAGGCGGGTGTTGATCGTCTTGGGCTTGGAGCGGATCGCCTCGCAGACGAGGTCGCCCGCCTCTTCGGGCGTGATCGTCGGGAACGCGTCGTACATCTTCGTCGGGGCGATCATGGCCGTGCGCACGAGCGGCATGTGGATCGTCGTGAAGCTGATGTTGTCGCCGATGACCTCGGAGCTGACCACGCGGGTCCACGCGTCCAGTGCCGCCTTGGAGGCGACGTACGCGCTGAAGCGCGGCGGGTTCGTCTGCGCGCCGATCGAGGAGACGTTCACGATGTGGCCGAACCGCTGCGAGCGCATGTGCGGCAGCAGGGCCATGATCATCTTGATCGCCCCGAAGTAGTTCAGCTGCATCGTGCGCTGGTAGTCGTGGAAGCGATCGCCGCTCAGCGCCACGGAGCGGCGGATCGACCGGCCCGCGTTGTTGACGAGCATGTCGATCGAGGCGTGCTCGCTGAGCATCAACTCGACGCAGGCGTCGATCGCGTCGAGGTCGGAGAGGTCGCACGGGTAGACGTAGGCCGCTCCCCCGCGGGTCTCGATCTCGGCCTTGACCTCCTCGAGCTTCTCGCGCGTGCGCGCGACGAGCAGCGGCACGCCGCCCGCGGCCGCGATCTTCAGCGCGGCCGCCCGGCCGATGCCGGTCGAGGCGCCGGTGATCACGACGGTGCGCCCGTTGACCGCGCCCTCGAACGAGCGGTCCTTGAACAGGTCCGGGTCGAGGTTGCGCTCCCAGTAGTCCCACAGCTTCGCGGCGTAGGAGTCCAGCTCGGGCAGCTCGATCCCCGATCCGCGCAGTGCCCGCTCGGTGTCGCGCGTGTCGAACTGCGCGGTCAGGCCGACGTGCTCGACGACCGACTCCGGGATGTGCAGATCGTCCAGGATCGCACGGCGCACGCCCTTCAGCGCGGGCAGCTGCAGCAGCATCGAGCCGATGCCCTTGGGCAGCGCGTCGGTGAGCTTCTTGTCGATGCGCAGCGCCATCTGCGGAGCGTGGGCGGCCCGGGAGAACGTGTTGAGCGCCTCGCCGGAGCGGATGCCGCCACGCGTGTCGGTCAGGTGGAAGGCCTGGCCGTCGAGGTCGGGCTGATGGGCGATGTGATCCATCGCCTCGGCCACGTAGTCGACGGGCACGAGGTTCGTCCAGCCGAGCTCGGGGCCGGCGAGCGGCACCCACTCGGGCACGAAGTGGCGCAGCTTCTGGATGAGCTTGAAGAAGTAGTAGGGCCCGTCGACCTTGTCCATCTCGCCGGTCTTGGAGCTGCCGACGACGATCGCCGGGCGGTACACGCGCCACGGCACCGTGAGCGTCTCGCGCACGAGCTTCTCGGACTCGAACTTCGTCCGGTGGTAGGGCGACGGGAGCTTCTGGCCCTGGTCGAAGTGGTCCTCGCGGAACAGCCCCTTGTAGAGGCCGGCGACGGCGATCGAGCTGACGTGGTGGAACGTCCCGACCTCGAGCCTGTTGGCCAGGCCGATGACGTTCGCCGTGCCGCCGACGTTCAGCAGCTCGTTGCGGTCCTCGGGCGCGGTCATGTCGTAGATCGCGGCGAGGTGGAAGAGGTGGTCGATCCGCGCGCCCTTCAGGGCGGCGAGCGCGTCGTCGTCCAGACCCAGGCGCGGCGCGGCCAGGTCGCCGATGACGGGCTTCACGCGACCGGGGTGACCCCACCCGGCGACGAGCTCCTCGAGACGCTCGGTCGAACCCTCGCGCACGAGCACGTGGACGTCGCCCTCGTGCCGATCCAGCAGCACCTGCACGAGATGCCGGCCGATGAAGCCGGTCGCGCCGGTCACGAAGTACGTCATCCGCTCCCTCTCTCCGATGAACAGGAGCGGGAGCCTATACCGCGGGACCGCGACGGGCCCCGGACTTCTACCAGCCGCTCTGCCAGTCCGAGGAGAGCTTCTTCGTCGTCTTCTTGCGGCGATCCTTGCGGACTTCCAGGCGCCAGAGGATGAGCGACAGGACGAGCGCGAGGAGCGGGAAGAAGGCGATGACCATGAAGCCGGCGTTGGTGATGACCTTGTCGCTCACCTCGCCCCACGTGCCCTGGCCGTGGTCCTGCGCGAAGGCGGCGACGGGGGCGATCAGCAGGAAGCCGATGACGAGGGTGGTGAGGGTGGCGGCGTTGCGGCGCATCGCTGCGGAAGTATACGAACCATGGAGACGATCAGCGTCCTACGTGACCGCCGCGACGACGGGACCGTCGTCCTGCGCCTCGATCGGCCCCAGGCGCGCAACGCCATGGACGCGGCGACGATCGCGCAGCTGCGGGGGGAGCTGGCCGAGCTGGGCGCCGATCCGGACGTCCGCGTGCTCGTCCTGTCGACCACGAGCGAGCGCGCGTTCTGCGCCGGCGCCGACGTCGCCGAGCCGCTCGACCGCGAGGCGGGCGTGGCGCGCATGGAGGCTTTCGCGCGCCTGTACGAGGCGATCGACGCGTTCGCGGCGCCCACGATCTGCGTCTGCGTGGGCAACGTCGTCGGCGCGGGGGCCGAGCTCGCCGCGGGCTGCGACCTGCGCGTCGGCGGCGACAACCTCAAGCTCGCGTGGGCAGGCGCGCGCCTGGGCGTGCCGATCGGGCCGGCGCGGCTCGTGCCGCTCATCGGCATGGCGACGGCCAAGGACTGGGTCCTCACCGGGCGCGTCATCGACATGGAGGAGGCCGCCGCCGCGCGGTTCCTGCAGCGCACCGCGCCCGCGGCACAGGCCGAGGGCGTCGCGCTGGAGCTCGCCGCGCAGCTCGCCGCCCACCCGACGCAGGGGCTGCGCCAGCTGAAGGCGATGTTCCGCTCCTACGAGGACCTTCCCGCCCGGATCGCCGACGAGAACGAGCGGATCGTCGAGTTCCAGCGCAGCGGGACGGGATTGCCGCAGCGGCGCTGAGCGCACGCGTTCTCTCTTCCTACCATGTGGGGCATGGCCGTGCTCATCGCCTCCGACATGCAGAAGGACGTAGCGGGCTCCCCGCTGCTGCGAGGCGTCTCGTTCAAGCTCGAGCGCCGCGAGCGGTTGACGATCGCCGGACGCAACGGCGCCGGCAAGTCAACGCTGCTGCGCATGCTCGCGGGGGAGACCGCCATCGACGGCGGCGAGCTCGTGCTCGAGAAGGGCGCCAAGGTCGCGCTGCACGACCAGCGCCCGCCGCGCGAACGCGACGTCACCCTGCACGACTACGTCCTGTCCGGCGCCGCCGAGGCGATCGCCCTGGAGGCCGAGCTGACCCGCCTCGAGACGGCGATGGCCGAGGGCGCGATGGACGACGCGACGTTCAACGCCTACGCCCGCGCCCAGGGCAAGCTCGAGGCCGCCGGCGGCTACACGTGGCGCGAGCAGGCGATGGGCACGATCCGCGCGCTCGGCTTCGACGAGGACGACCTCCAGCGTCAGCTGCACTCCTTCTCCGGCGGCGAGCTGACCCGTGGCTCGCTGGCCCGCGTGCTCGTCGCCCGCCCCGACCTCCTGCTCCTCGACGAGCCGACCAACCACCTGGACATCGCCTCCCTGGAATGGCTCGAGCAGCAGCTCGTGCAGATGGACACCGCGATCGTCCTCGTGGCCCACGACCGCTGGTTCCTCGAGGCCGTCGGCACCGCCGTGCTCGAGATCGAAGCGGGCCGGTCCCGCTTCTTCGCCGGCCCCTGGCACGCCTGGCGCCGCGAGCAGGCCGCGCGCGAGATGGCCCTCGGCCGCTCGATCGAGAAGCAGCAGAAGGAGATCGAGCGGATGGAGAAGTTCGTCGAGCGCTTCCGCGCGAAGGCGAGCAAGGCCAAGCAGGCCCAGTCGCGGGTCAAGGCGCTGGACAAGATCGAGCGCATCGAGCGCGACCCGCGCGACGACCGCGAGCTGTCCTTCTCCTTCAAGCCGCCGGAGCGCTCCGGCCGCGTCGTCTTCGAGCTCAAGGACGGGCGCCTGGACGTCCCCGGGCGAACGCTGATCGACCACGGCGAGCTGTGGCTCGAGCGCGGCGAGCACGTCTCGCTCGTCGGCGCCAACGGCGCCGGCAAGTCGACGCTCGTCAAGGCGCTCGTCGGCGCGCGGCCGCTGGACGGCGGCACGCTCGCCACCGGCTTCAACGTGCAGGTCGGCTTCCTGGCCCAGCACGCCGAGTCGATCCAGGACACCGGCAACGTCGTCCAGGCCGCGCAGCATGCGACCGGGCTCACCGAGGGCAAGGCGCGCGCGTTGCTGGGCCGGTTCCTGTTCAGCGGCGACGAGGCCCAGAAGCCCGTCACCGCGCTGTCGGGCGGCGAGCGCCAGCGGCTCTCGCTGGCCATCCTCGTCCAGTCGGGCTCCAACGTCCTGGTGCTCGACGAGCCGACGAACCACCTCGACATCGAGAGCCGCGAGGCGCTCGAGGACGCGCTGTCGGAGTACACCGGCTCCCTGCTGCTCGTCTCCCACGACCGGGCGCTGCTCGACGCCGTCGGGACGCGCACGATCGCGGTCGAGGACGGCACGCTGCGCTCCTACGAGGGCGGCTGGGCCGACTACGTGGCCAGTCAGAAGGAGGCCGCCGACGCGCCGAAGGCGGCGAAGGCCGCGGCCAAGGCGGCGGCGAAGTCGTCCAACGGCAACGGCGGGAACGGCGGGAACGGCGGGAACGGGAACGGGAACGGCCGCGCGAACGGCAACGGGAACGGCAAGGCGGCGAAGAACGGCGCGGCGGCCACGGCGACCGCGACCAAGCCGCGCCCGAAGAACGCCTCCAAGCGCCAGGCCCAGCTCGAGCGGGCGATCGAGAAGGCGGAGGCCGAGCTGGCCGCGGTCGAGGTCGAGCTGGCGGATCCGTCGGCGTGGGCCTCACCGTCGGGGACCGAGCGCTCGACCAAGCGCCACGCCGAGGCCAAGGAGAAGGTGGCGGGGCTCATGCAGGAGTGGGAAGCGGTCGCAGCGGGGTAGCGGCGATCGGACGCGATCGCTCCGTGTCGCCGCCGGGAAGGACCCCGGTCGTGCTCGGCGCACCTGCCCGGTTCACGGACTCTTCACGGCGATCGGCTCGCGGGCGGGCAACCTGGTGGCCATGCAGGGAGATCCCCACATCCATGGGCGGCTCGGCCTCAACGTCCCCCGCGAGACGTGGCCCACGCCCCCGCTGCTGAAGGGCTACGAAGCCGCCGGGTTCGCCTGGGTCCAGGTCCACACGCCCCCGCTGCAGATCCTGGCCGAGCGTGAGCCGACCCGCCGCCACGCCCGCGCGCTGCGCGCCGCGCTCGACACGACCGGCCTGCGGCTCCTGGTCCACGGCCCCGACGACCTGAGCGTCGGCACCGAGCTCCACGACCGCGCCTTCGCCGGCCTGCTCGACTACTGCGCCGAGGCGGGCGCCGAGCTCGTCGTCTACCACGGCATGAACTTCCGGTCCGCCGAGGACGTCCTCTCGGCCCGCGCACTCGCCGAGCGCCTCGAGCTGGAGGAGCTGGCCCTGAACCGGTTCGCCTCCGTCGCCGCGCGCGGCGACGTGCGGATCTGCGTCGAGAACCTCGCGCCGGTGTATCCCGGACCGCCGCGGGTCTGCCACGACGCGCGGGCGGTCGCCGAGCTCGTGCGCCGCATCGACCATCCCGCGGTCGCGATGCTGTTCGACGCCGGCCACGCGCACATCTCCGCGGCGCTGCGCCGGACCGACGTCGCGCGGCTGCTGGATGCGGTCCACGACGTGGTCGGCCTGTTCCACATCCACGACAACCTCGGCGCGCGCCGTCACGACGTCCAGGCGCCGGGCGTCGACCCGCTGCGCCTGGACCTGCACCTGCCGCCCGGCAATGGCACGCTCCCGTGGGTGCGGATCGCCGACGCGCTGCGCGCGCACGACGCGCCGCTGATGCTGGAGATCGGCTCGGGCCAGCGGCTGGAGCCGATCGTGCTCGCCCGCCACGTGCGGGCCGCGCTCGGCGCCGCCCTGACCCCCGCGGCGGCGTAGGTTCCACGAGGCCGGTTTGTCGCGCCCGCCACGCGGGCACGGGGTGATCACCACCCTCTTCGGAAGGAGCCGTCGTGCCGTATCGCCTGGATCTGGACGAGCCGGTCGGCGTCGCCGTGGCGGCGACGGCCCGTGACCGCGTCGAGCACGCGATCGCCCAGCTGCGCGAGACCGCGACGCAGGACCGCGTCACCGCCGTCCACGATGCCCGCAAGGACCTCAAGAAGCTGCGCTCGCTGCTGCGGCTGATCAGCTCCGGCGTCAAGCGCCGCGAACGGCGCCGGGAGAACACCGCGTTCGCCGAGGTGGGGCGGTCGCTGTCGGGCGCCCGCGACGCCGACGTGATGGTCGAGGTCGTCGACGACCTCGCGGAGCGCGGCGCGGGGCACGTACCCGAAGCGGCGTTCGCCGCGCTGCGTGACGCGCTCTCCGACGCCGCCCGGGACGCCCGGGGCAGCGTCGACGACGGGCGGCTCGAGGCCGCTGCGGCCGAGCTCGAGGCGGCGCGCGAGCGTCTCGCCGCGTGGTCGCTGGACGCGCTGGACGACGACGCGCTCGTGGCGGGCATGACCCGCGGGTACGCCCGGGGGCGCGCCGAGTTCGCCATCGCCGCGTCGCCCGACCCGACGCCCGGGCACCTGCACGAGTGGCGCAAGCGGGTCAAGGACCTCTGGTACCAGCAGCGCCTGCTGCGCGACGCGTGGCCCACGGTCCTGCGCGCCCAGATCGGGCAGCTCGACACGCTGGCCCAGCTGCTGGGCGACGACCACGACCTGTCCGTGCTGCGTGAGCTGCTGCTCGACCCCGATGGACCGGCCGCCCGGGTCGCCGCCGACCTCGAGCCGCTCATCGGCGTCATCGACAACCGCCGCGCCGAGATCCTGACCGGCGCTCGCTCGCTCGGCCGCCGCATCTACGCCGAGAAGCCCGACGCCTTCGAGCGTCGCCACGCGCGCTACCTGGCCGCCGCGCGGGCCGACCGCATCCTCGCCGCGCCGGCCTGAGCGCCACAGCCGGGCCGACCGGCAC